>DASZWL010000284.1:0-18709 GCA_035546695.1 Rhodanobacteraceae bacterium
ACCGCAGGCGAATACCCGAGGCTTGCTTTTCATCGCGGTGCGCGCAGTGGCGGCGGGCGCTACTTCGGCCCGTTCCCGAGCGCGGGCGCGGTGCGCGAGAGCCTCAACCTGATCCAGAAGCTCTTCCGGATCAGGAACTGCGAGGACAGCTATTTCAGGAATCGCTCGCGACCCTGCCTGCAGCATCAGATCGGCCGCTGCACGGCGCCGTGCGTTGGACTGATCGAGCCCGAAGCCTATGGCGAGAACGTGCGCCATGCCGCGATGTTCCTCGACGGCCGCGCCGAGGCGGTCATGGAAGAGCTCGTCGCGTCGATGGAGCGCGCGAGCGCCGAGCTCGCTTTCGAGCGAGCCGCGCAGATTCGCGATCAGATCGCCGCCGTCAAGCGCGTGCAGGCGCATCACTACGTGCAGGGCGCGAGCGCCGACATGGACGTGATCGCGTGCGCGATCGGCAACGGCATCGCCTGCGTCAGCGTGCTCTTCTTCCGCAGCGGCATCAGCCTCGGCTCGCGCGATTTCTTTCCGCGACTGCCGACCGATGCCGACGAGGCAGCGATCCTCGAATCGTTCATCGCGCAGTATTACCTCGAGCGTCCGGTGCCGGCCGAGCTCGTCGTCAGCCACGCGCCGGAGGATTGCCGGCCGCTCGCCGAAGCGCTCGGCGAGCGCAGCGGCCATTCGGTCGAGATCAAGGCGAACGTGCGCAGCGACCGCGCGCGCTTTCTCGATCTCGCCAGGCGCAACGCCGAAGCCTCGCTCGCCTCGCGCCTCGCGAGCCGGCAGACGATGCTCGCGCGCTTCGAGGCGCTGCGCGATCTCGTCGAGCTCGAGGACACGCCGCAACGCATCGAGTGCTTCGACATCAGCCACACGATGGGCGAGGCGACGGTCGCCTCGTGCGTCGTGTTCGGCCCGGAAGGGCCGGAGAAATCGCAGTACCGGCGCTTCAACATCGCCGGCATCGTGCCCGGCGACGACTACGCGGCGATGCGGCAAGCGCTGGAACGCCGCTACCGGCGCATCCAGGCCGGCGAGGGCAAGCTGCCGGATCTCCTCTTGATCGACGGAGGCAAGGGCCAGGTGCAGCAGGCGCTCGACGTGCTCGTCGAGCTCGGCATCACTGGCGTCCCGGTCGTCGGGGTCGCGAAGGGCGAGGCGCGGCGCGCGGGCGACGAGACCTTGATCCTCGGGGCGACGGGCCGCACGCTATGGCCGGGACCGGAATCGCCCGCTTCGCACCTGATCCAGGCCGTGCGCGACGAGGCGCACCGCTTCGCGATCACGGGCCATCGCGGCCGCCGCGAGCGCGCGCGCGAAGCGTCGAGCCTCGAGGAGATCGCCGGCGTCGGCGCGCATCGCCGCGCCGCGCTGCTGCGGCATTTCGGCGGGTTGAGCGGATTGCAGAAAGCCGGCGTCGAGGAGCTCATGCGCGTTCGCGGAATCTCGAAGGATCTTGCCGAACGCATCTACGCCGCGTTCCACGGATGACCATGCGAATCACGATACCGACCGCGCTGACGTTGTTCCGGATCGTGCTGCTGCCGGTCATGGTCGTCGTGTTCTACGCGCCGTTCCACGGCGCGAACGTCGCCGCCGCGATCATCTTCATCGCCGCCGCGATCACCGACTGGCTCGACGGCTTCATCGCGCGGCGCTGGAACATGGGCTCTGCGTTCGGCGAGTTCCTCGATCCCGTCGCGGACAAGCTCATGGTCGGCGTCACGCTGTTCCTGCTCGTGCAGGAAAACCCGACGCCGCTGATGGCGGTCACGAGCGCGGTCATCGTCGGACGCGAGATCTCGATCTCGGCGCTGCGCGAGTGGATGGCCGAGATCGGACAGCGCGCGCACGTGCGCGTTGCGTGGCTCGGCAAGATCAAGACGACCTTGCAGATGGTCGCGATCGTCGTGCTGCTGTACCAGCATGATCTCGCGGGGCTCAGGCTGTTTCATGTCGGCGAGACGCTTCTGGTTGTCGCGGCCGTGCTGACGATCTGGTCGGCGATCGCGTATGTGCGCGCGGCGTGGCCGATCCTTCGCGAGCAGCGGTAGATCGCCGCCGGTCGCTCCGCGCACTCGCGTTGTCGTCGTCATCCCGGCGAAAGCCGGGATGACGATTTCGAGGACTTCGCCACGACGGGTCACGAACGGTTGACACCCGTCGCCGAGTCCGTAATATGCGCGATCCCACGCGGGAATAGCTCAGTTGGTAGAGCACGACCTTGCCAAGGTCGGGGTCGCGAGTTCGAGTCTCGTTTCCCGCTCCAGGTTTCGTTTGCGGTCCGCCAGGATCGCAAAAAACAGAGAGCGAAGCGGCCGCCATGGCCGCACGTTTCACCGCAAAAACCTCGGCTCGCCGGGGTTTTGTTTTTTCCGGAGCGCGCAGCTAAGCTCCGTTCCCGCTCGCGCCATCGGCGAGCGCGTCACCCGGCCAGGTGGCAGAGTGGTCATGCAGCGGCCTGCAAAGCCGCGTACGCCGGTTCGATTCCGACCCTGGCCTCCAGGAAACAGTCCGACATCCGCAACGCCCCGCCGAACGCGGGGTTTTCCTTGCCGGACCGTTCCCGACGATCCGAAGAAGTCCGTTTGAATCCGGAGGAGCTCGCGCTCCGGAAACTGCATTAGGCTCGCTCCGAGAGCCGCTGGCGACCACTCGAGGAAACCTCGCCGCTTCCCCGTCGGCGCCTGCAACGGCCGGTCCCACGGGCTTGATGCTCTGCTCCGCGACCGACGCCGATGCTGGCGGCACGATGGCGCAACGTGCAGACTTCGTCGCGGAGGTTCGGATGCCGGACAGTGCAGCGGAGCCCGCACGCGAGACCGACGCGCTCTTCGCGGAGGTTTACGGGCGTCTCAAGGCGATGGCGCACCGGCATCTGGGCGCGCTCGGCGCGGCCGCGCCGCTGGACGCAACGGTGCTGGTGCACGAGCTCTACCTTCGCATGAGCGCGCAGAGCGACATCGCGTTCTGCCATCCCGGTCAGTTCTTCTCGTATGCGGCGCAAGCGATGCGGCATCTGCTGCTCGATCTTGCGCGCTCGCACCGCAGCCTTCGCGCCGGCGGCGACTGGATGCAGGTGACGCTCACCGCGAGCGACGAGCGCCTCGTGCTCGAGAGCGCCGAGCATATGATCGCGCTCGACGGCGCGCTCGATCGGCTTGCCGAGATCGACGAGCGCGCCGCGCGCGTGATCGAGCTGCGCTACTTCGCCGGACTGACCGCCGAGCAGGCGGCCGACGCACTCGGCGCGAGCAAGCGCACGGTCGATCGAGACTGGCACTTCGCGCTCGCGTTCCTCAAGTCCGAGCTCGACGCATGACGCAAGTCGGCGCGCGCCGGCGTTACAACGGAGATCGGGCGTCCTTTCGGTGCCAATGAGCGATTCCCGCCTCTCGTTGCGAGAGCTGTTCGAAACCGCCTGCGGTCTCGCAGGCGCCGAGCGCGCGCGCTATCTCGCGACCCATGGCGACGAAGCCCAGCGCAAGCGGATCGAGCGCATGCTCGACGCCGACGCCACCCCGTCCGTCGTGCTGCCGAAGCTCTCCGCGCAGCACGCGGCGGCTGCGTTCGCCGAGTCGGCCGCGAGTTGGCAGTTGCCGGCCGGCTCGCGCATCGGGCCGTTCGAGCTGTCGGACCTGCTCGGCGAAGGCGGTTCCTCCACGGTGTTCCGCGCCTGGCGCAGCGTCGACGGCATTCGCCAGGACGTCGCGCTGAAGCTGCTCCGCCGCGGCATCGTCTCGAGCGATGCGCAGCGCCAGTACCGGCGCGAGCTGCAAGCGCTCACGCAACTGCGCCACGGGAGCATCGCGCGGCTGATCGAAGGCGGCATCACCGACACGGGCGCGGCGTATATCGCGCTCGAGCTCGTCGACGGCGTGCCGATCACCGATCATGCGCGCGCGCATGGGCTCGACCTGCGCGCGCGGCTCGCGCTTTTCCTCGAGGCCTGCCGCGCGGTCGATGCGGCGCATCGCGCGCTGATCGTGCATCGCGATCTGAAACCGTCGAACGTGCTCGTCGATGTCGAGGGCAGGGTGAAGCTCCTCGATTTCGGCGTCGCCAAGCTGCTCGCGGCCGACGACGAAACGCAGACGCGCATTCCCGCGTTCACGCCCGCATACGCCTCGCCCGAGCAGCGGGCCGGCGGCGCGATCACGACGGCCACCGACGTGTACGGCCTCGGCCTCATGCTCTGCGAGCTTCTGACAGGCGAGCGTATCGGCGCCGCGCCTTCGCGCACGCCGTCGATCCGCGCCGCGAGCCCGACCGGCGAATCCGCGTTATCCGCGGCGGCACGGCGACTCCTGCGCGGCGATCTCGAAAACGTCGTGATGAAGGCGCTCGCGCCCGATCCCGCGCTGCGCTACGCATCGGCCGGACGCCTCGCCGACGACATCGAGCGCGTGCTCGACGGACGCCCCGTGAGCGCGCACCCGCCGTCGCGCTGGTATCGAACGCGCAAATTCGTCGGCCGTCATCGCGGCGGCGTCGCGACGGCACTCGTGTTGGCGCTCGCGCTGCTCGCGAGCCTCGGCGCGGCGCTCTGGCAGGCCGGCATCGCGCACAGGGAAGCCGGCGAGGCGCACGCGCAGGCCGAGCGCGCCGAAGCGACGCGCGAGTTCATGTTCGGCGTGTTCAAGCAGATCGATCCCGACGAGAACGGCGGGCAGTCGTTTACCGCACAGTCGCTGCTCGACAAGGGCGAGCAGCAACTCGGCCGCGTGCGGCGCAACGCCAGCTCGGAGGCGGACGCGGCAGCGCTCCTCGGCGTGCTTTCGATGCAGCTCGGCGATCTCGATCGCGCCTCGAAGCTCGTGGCGCGCGCGCTGCCGGTCGGCGCCGATCCGGCGGCGCCAGTCGACGTGCGTGCGCGCGTGCTCATCGAAGCGGCGCTCGTCGAAAGCGAAAAGGAAGCCCGCGAAGACGCGCGCCGCCACGCGGTTGCCGGCATCGCGCTGATGACGCCTTCGATGCCCGGCGCCGCCGAGTTCCGCGCCAGGGCGCATGCGGTGATCGCGCAGGCGCTCATCGCGCGCGGCGACTGGACCGGCGCGCAGGCATTGCTGCGGGATTCGATCGCGTCCGACTCGGTCGCGCTCGGCGCCGATGCGGAGCCGCTTGGCGAGGAATGGCTCGCGTACGGGCGCGCGCTCGCGCGCATGCACGATTTCGCGCACGCGCGCGATGCGTTCGAGCACGGCCTCGCCTCCGCACGGGTGGCTTACGGACCTGACAGCGTGCGGATGGCGCACGCGCTCAACGAACAGAGCGACATGCTCGGCGACGCCGGCGATTTCGACGGCGCGGCGGATGCGCTGCGCGAGGCACCGCGCATCCGCCAGCGCGTCGCCGGGCCCGCCAATCGCGACACGCTGATCGTCGAGCATAATCTTCTCGCCGTGATCGAGATGGCCGGGCGCATCGACGAAGCGTTGCCCTTGCGCATGGACCTGCTCGCGAGGACACGCGACGTCGCGGCGCGGATGCATCCCGGCGATCTTGCCTACCAGCAGGGCCGCACCGGAACCGATCTGCGCGATATGGGACGCTTCGACGAATCGATCGCGATGTATCGAGCCGCGCTCGCGGCGTTCGAGAGCGCGTTCGGTCCCGATGCCGCCGCGAGCGCGAAGACATGGGTTGGCTACGCCGCTGCGCTCGTGCTCGCCGGGCGTTACGACGAAGCCGATGCCGCGCTCGCGCGTGCGAGCGCGATTTTCGCGCGGAACAATGCTTCCAACGCGTTCGCGCTCGCTCAGGTCGGGATCGATGCGGGAACGCTGCTGCGCCTTCGCGGCCATCCTGCGGAGGCGGTCGCGATGCTGCGGTCGGCGAGCCAGGCGTACGTGCACGCCGACGATCGCGATCGTGACCGTCCGGTCGCGCGCGCCGAGCTCAGCGAGGCGGAGCTCGACGCCGGAGATCCGGCTGCCGCGCAGCACGATGCCGAAGCCGCGGTCGCCGAGGCGCGCGCGGCCGTGCCGAAGGATCACGCGCTGATCGCGATACCGCTGTTCGCGCTCGCGCGAGCCGAGCTCGCGCAAGGCCGTGCCGCCGAAGCGGAAGCGGCGCTGCGCGATGCGCTCGCGCTGCGAAGATCGCTGCCGCCCGGCGATCCGCGCCGGCTCGAGGCCGAGGTCGCGCTCGTGCAGGCGCTTGCGATGCAAGGACGCGGCGAAGAGGCCGCGAGCGAGCGGACGGCGCTCGACGGACCGTTGGCGTCTTCGACGCTGCCTTACGCGATCACGCTGCGCAAGCGGCTCGCGGAGATCCCGGCCGCACGCTGAAATCCGCGTGGCACATGCGCGTGTCTTCGCGCGTTCCTCGTAAACGGACGTCTTGCGAAGGAACCGACGATGCGCGATCTCGCGGCGATGCTTGCGCTCTGGATGGGCGGCGCGACGGCTGCGCTCGGCGCTCCCGCGGCTTCTTCGGGTTTCATCGTCTACAAGGTCGGCGCCGGCGCCGATTGCCCGTACCAGGCCGTGCAGGACGCGATCGACGCGGCGGCGGCGCATCCCGGTACCGATCTCGTCTGGATCGCAGCGGACCAGTCGTACGCCGGCCAGCACCTCGTCGTGACCGATCAGGATCTCGAGATCGTCGGAGGCTTCACCGACTGCGACGATATCGATCCCGGTCTCGAGCTCACGACGCTGCGCGGCGGCGACGGGCACAGCGTTCTCGAGATCGAAGGGACGAGCCATGTCTTCCTCAGCAATCTCGTCCTCACCGGCGCGACGATGGATTCGAGCCATCGCGGCGGCGGGATCTACTTCGGCGGCCAGGGCGCGCTCGAGCTCTCGCGAACGACCGTGAGCTTCAACGAGGCTGGCTACGGCGCCGGCATCGATCTCAACGGCGGCACCGGACCCGCGACGCTGACGCTCGATGCGGAATCCCTGATCCTCAGCAACACGGCATCGGTATCCGGCGGCGGCATCCGCATCGAGGGACAGGCGCGACTCTTCGCGTTGCAGCCGCGCACGCTGATCGCGTACAACAAAGCGCCGAACGGCTACGGCGGCGGCATCGAGGTCGTCGGGCCGGGGCTCGCCGATATCGGATCGCCGGGCTACAACGGCGTGCCCGTCGTGTTCGACAACTCGGCCGCGTACGGCGGCGGGATCGATGCGTACGCGGTCGGCGATCATCAGAATGCGACCGTACGCGTCTTCACGACCGATCCCGAGCATCCGACCGCGATCTCGGGCAACACGGCCGCGCAGACCGGCGGCGGCATCTATCTGAAGCCGCTCGACGACATCGATTTCAGCGTCGCCTCGGCCGTGTTCTGCGCATACGATTTCCGCATCGAGGACAACATCGCGCAGGAGGGCACGGCGATCTATGCGGACGACGCGCAGGCCGGCGGCGTCATCTCCGGCATCGGCGGTTCGGTCTTCCTGAACGCGCGGGCCGCGAATGGTCTCTGCGCGACGCCCGACTCGCCTGCGCTCCTCGGCGCCTTCCGTTGCGCCGCGGACGTTCCCTGCAATCGCATCGCGCTCAACACCGCGCTCGATCCCGGCGGCAACCCGACCGGTGGATCGACGATCCTGCTGCAGACGGCTGCGACGTTCGTCGCCGATCGCATCGACGTTTCCGAAAGCCGCGGAGGCCATGCACTGCGAATGCTCGGCGACGACGACTTCGCCGTGTTCTACCTCACCGATTGTCTGATCGCCGACAACGCGCTCACGGGCGAGGTCATCGCGCGTACGGACGGGGACGAGGGCCTCATGGTCATCGACTCGTGCACGATCGCAAGGAACGATTTTCCGGAAGCAGCGACGCTGCTCGCGCCGGGGGCGGATTTCTACCTGTTGAACACGATCGTCGACCAGCCGGGTCACGCGACCGTCGATCCGCCCGTGACGAACGCGGCCTACATCATGAGCAACGAGATCGCTTCGCTGCCGCAGCGGCCCGACGTCGTCGTCGGCACGCCGTCGTTCGTCGATGCGACGCACGGCGATTTCCATTTGCGCCCCGAATCGCCCGGCATCGACTTCGCGCCGGTCGAATCGAGCGAGCGCGCGCATCCCTTCGATCTCGACGGCCGCAATCGCGTCGTCGATCTCTGGGATACGCCGACGGAGTTCGGCCCGATGGATCTCGGCGCGTACGAGATCCAGCTCGACCAGATCTTCCCGTGCGCGCGCGACGACACGATCTATTGCGACGGATTCGAGGGCGAGTGAGCCCGCGTGCGAAACGTTTCCGGCCAGTTCCCGATCCGAGGAGAAGCACGATGCGATGCATGCGATGGAGCCACTGGACGGCCGCGACCGGAATCGCGCTTGCGCTGGCGTCCGCCGTTGCGGCGCCGCCCGACACCGGCGCAAGCGGCGCTGCGACGCGCGGAACGCTCGTCGTCGTCGCGAGCTGCGAGGACAGCGGGCCCGGCACGTTGCGCGAGGCCGTCGCCAGCGCGCCGCCCGGATCGACGATCGACCTCAGCGCGCTGCCGTGCCCCGACCGGACGATCACGCTGACGAGCGGCGAGATCGCATTCCAGAACGATGCCGAGCTTACGATGACCGGAATGTCGCTTCCGCGGCCCGAAGGCGTGGTGATCCCGCAGGCGATTCTCGACGGCAATGGCGCGAGCCGGATTTTCTCGCAGCACGGCGCCGGCACGCTCTCGCTCTTCGCGATCGAGTTGCGTCACGGACATTCCGCGCAGCCCGGCGGCTGCCTCGCTTCGGAAGGCGACGTTGCGCTGACCGAAAGCCTCGTCGATGGCTGCGAAGTCGTCGCGACCGAATTCGGAGCCGGCGTCGGCGGCGGCGTGTACGTGGCCGGCGCCCTCGCGCTCGACTCCAGCGTCATCCGCGACAATCTCGCGACGGGCGAATCGTCGGTCAACGGCGGCGGCGCGTCGGCAGGCTCCCTGCTGATGGCTTACAGCACGGTCAGCGGCAACAGCGCGATCGCGACGAGCGTATTCGGGTTCGGTGGCGGACTCTATGTCGTGAGCCACGCGCAGATCACGAATTCGACGATTTCGGGCAACCGCGCGACGGACCTCGGCGGCATCGAGCTCGTCGGCGACGGCGGCACCGCGCGCCTTCGCATCGCCGACACGACGATCTCGGGAAACGTCGGCGGCAGCATCGGCGGACTTCTCGCGCTGCAGTCGCCGGTGAAGATCGCGTCCTCGACGATCGCGTTCAACACGGCGACCAACGGCGGCACCGGCGGTCTCGCGGTCGGCAATTCGCCCGTGCTGGAGAGCACGATCGCCGCCGACAACGTCGGCCTCGACGTCGCCGAGCAATGCCTGACGCCGCCTTGCGGCCTCGTCGTCGAAGGAGCGGACAACCTGATCGTCGCGACGGACATGCCGGTGCCGCCGGAAACGATCGACACCGATCCGCGGCTGCTGCCGCTTGCGAACAACGGCGGCAGGACCCCGACGCATGCGCTTCTCGCGGGCAGCCCTGCGATCGACCGCGGCAACGTGCTCGGCGCCGATACCGGCCCTCTCGACTACGATCAGCGCGGTCCGGGCTATCCGCGCGTCGTCGAGGTCGCCGCGGACATCGGCGCGTTCGAATTTCGCGCCGCGCCCGATTTCATCTTCATCGACGGGTTCGACTGCGGCGAGGCTGTCGTGGGGCGGTCCCCGCAAGTCTGTCCGTGAACGGAGGCGCGGTCGTTCCGATGGTTGTCCGGCCGGATAGGCTGCGCGTACGCTCGAAGCGCCGCGCGCCGGCTAATCGAAATCGTTCTCGAAGATCACGTCCCACGCTCCGCTGAGCTCGCTGCTGTAGCCGTTCGCGTCGGTCGCCGAGACGGCGAGCGGAATGGCGCTGGTGTCCGGCGGCAGATCGAGCGTGACCGTGCGCTCGGCCTGCGCGGAGTCTTGCGGATATTCGTCTTGCGCGATCAGCGCGCCGACGCCGCCGGGAACATGGCGATAGAAGTCGATGCGCAGCGGATACGTCGCGTTCTCCGGCGCGGTGTCGACGCGATAGGTGACGGTCAGCGTATCGCCGCTTTGCGACGCGGCAAGGATCTCCGGATAGTTCTGCACGCCGTTCGCGCCCGTGTCGGCATCGTCGACGTCGTTCGGCGTCGGGCCGAAGTTGCCGATGTCGACGCTCGCGCGCCCGACGCCGCGGTTGTGGTGCATCACGTTGCCGCGGTTGTCGAAATAGGCGGTCGCGTAGCCGACGGCCGTGATTGCCGCGCCGTCGTTGTAGGCGATGAGGTTCGCTTCGCCTGCGCCTGCGCCGCCGATCGGATACGCATCGCCGTTGCCGGCGCTCTGTATCTGGATGCCGCCGCCGTACTGCGCGGCGTTCGGTTCGGGAAATCCGTTCGGCAGCGCTTGCGTGCCGCTCCAGTCGGTGCCGATGAAATTGCCCTTGATCTCGAAATTACTGATCGGGACATTGCTCGAGAGCCACAGTCCGATGCCCCAGGGATGATTGCCGGAAATGACGTTGCGCGCCGCCGGATCGGCGCCGCCGATATGCACGTCGGCACGCGAGCTCATGACGATGCCGCCCCAGTTCGTCGCGAGGCCGTTCGGTATCGGCAACGAGCCGCTCGCGTCGGTTCCGATCAGATTGCCGCGGATGATCGCCGGCCCGCCGGCAAGAATGCCCGCGCCGCCGTTTCCCGAGAGGAGATTCCTCCGCCAGGGCTCGATGCCGCCGATTTCCGCGGCGCTGAAATTGCTGCGTACCGCGGTGCCGCCGTTGCCGACGCCGTCGAATGCGGTGCCGTCGACTTTCGTGCCGATGAAATTGCCGTAGACGTAGAGGTGCGAGGCATCGGGATTGCCGCCGTTGCCGTTGATCGCATCTCCGAAGTGGTTGAGCGCGAGGCCCTGCACGGTCAATAGCGCATTCGGCTGGATCAGAAAGCCGTACGAGCCGGTACCGACGATCTCGATCGCGAGGACGGTGTCGAGACCGCCTTCTTCGGGCGTGAGCGTGTTCGGCTGGCTGCCGGGCTGCGTATAGCCGTCGATCAGGAGCGAGCCCGTGATCGTCGGCAGCAGGCTCGCGAGCGTGATCGTGTGCACGCCGGCGCCGGCGATGTCGAACGCGATCACGTTGCTGCCGCCGGCCGCGTTGGCGTCGGTGAGCGCCTCGCGCAGCGTGCAGTTATCGGCGCTCGGACACGTGCCTGTGCCGTCGGCTGTGCTGGTCACGGTGAACGTCGCGGCGCGTGCGGCGCCGGCGAGGCACAGAGCGATGCATATCGAAACGAAGCGATGGCGTTGCACGGGAGCTCCTCAGTCGTCGAATCCGTCGCGGAAGATGCGGTCGTTCTCGAATGCGCCGATGTCGACGTGCGGCCCGATCACACGCAGCTTGCCGGCGAGATCGATGAGCAGCGGCTCGTAGGCATCGTCGCCCGCGTCGACCAGCGGCGAGAAGCGCGCGAGCTCGAAGTCGAAGCAGATGCTGCCGCCGCAGCTCTCGAAACCGGGATCGACCGACAGCTCGCCGGAGACTATGCCCGGAGGCTCGCCCAGTTCCGTGACGATGCCGATATCGTTGTGGTAGCGGTCGTGCGCGGCGATCGCGCCGAAGTCCGAGCCGCCGGCGGCGGCGTTGTTCCAGATGATGTTGTTGGCGATCGCGAACGTTCCGCTGCCCTCGACGAGCAGGCCGCTCGGGGCTTCAATCTCGTCGGAGAGATTGGCGACGATCGTGTTCGCGATCGCCTGCGCGGTGCCGTTGCCCGCAAGAAACAGCGTCACGCCGCCGACGTTGATCGCGTGGTTGCCGAACACGAGATTGTCGTCGAAGCGCAGGAATTCCGTCGCCGCGACGAGCGCGGCGCCGCCGGAATCCATTTTTCCATCGCCCGTGCCGTGATTGCCGTAGAACCAGTTGGCGCTGACGATGATGTCCTTGGCGGAAGCGAAGAGGCCGGCGCCCGATCCGTCGGCGAAGCCGCCAGCGAAGCGCAGGCCGACGATGCGGACGGCGCCGTTCGGGTTGGCGATTCCGAGCGGGCGCTGCTGATGCTGTCCGTCGAGCACGGTGCCAGCGCCGCCGAGATCGGGATGGGGCACCGCGCAGTCGTCGATGCTGCCGAAGAGATCGAGCGAATGCGCTTCGGTCGAGGAGAACAGCAACCCGGCGCTCAGCGGATAGTCGCCGGTGAGGATGAGGATCGTGTCGTCCTCGTCGTTCGCTTGCGACGCGGTCAGCGCGGCCTGCAGCTCGAATGCGTCGTGCGCGCAGAAGTCGGCGGCGGCCGCCGGCAAGGCGGCGGACAGGCCGAAGACGAATCCGCAAGCAAAAATCCGGCGTTGCATGGCGCTCCCCTCGGTGCCCGGCGTCCGCAATCCTCCCCGTCGCGAAGAACGGCCCCGACGATTGCGGACGCGCGGGCGATGCGGCGCACGCTAGTCGACCGGACCGAAATGCCGCCAATGAATTGTCTGGATCGCTTCATGCGCGCGCGCTATCGCGATAAACACAGCGAATCGGGACATGCCCTGCGTTTATGGCGGGGCGCGTTCGCAGCAGCGCCCGTGCGAGCCGCCGTGTCCGATTCCGGGCATCTGTTCGATTCCGATCACGGCGGCGGCTCGGCGAGTCCGCGCCAGCGGCTCGGCGACTGGCAGATTTCTTGCTGCCGGAACGTTCGGCCTTCTGCTTGCAACCTTGCACCGCGCCGGATCATCCGATCGTCGATGTCCGATTCGAGCTTCCCGCCTTCCGTCCCCGAGATCGACCGCCCATGAACACGCTCGCGTTCGCGTTCCGCTCGCTGGTCAAGTCGCCGGTCTTCTCGCTCGTCGCGATCCTCGCGCTCGCGCTCGGCATCGGCGCGAACAGCGCGATCTTCAGCATGATCGAGACGATCTTCCTGCGCCCGCTGCCGTACGCGGATGCGGACCGCATCGTGCAGCTGCAGTCATTGCTGCCCGATCGCGGCCTCGCGCAGGCGCCGCTGTCGTGGCCGCGCATGCTCGCCGTGCGCGATCGCCAGCAGGTGTTCACCGATCTCTCGGTATCGACACCCAACGCGTTCATCGTCACCGGCGCCGGCGATCCGGAGCAGCTGCAGGGTTTCATCGTCTCGCAGAATTATTTTCCGCTGCTCGGCGTACAGCCGATGCTCGGCCGCAACTTCCTCCCGGAAGAAGACAAGCCCGGCGGACCGCCGGTCGTGCTGCTGAGCTACGGCTACTGGCAGAAGCATTTTGCCGGACGGCAGGATGTCGTCGGCCAGCCGCTGACGCTCGACGGCAAGCCGCATACGGTCATCGGCGTCTTGCCGAAGAACGCGACCGGATTCCCGCTGAACCAGATCGCGCTGTTCACGACGCGGCCGTTCGAATCGCCGGTGCTCGAGCGCAAGCAGATCGACGACGGAGGCTTCTTCTACACCGTGCTCGCGCGGCTGAAGCCCGGCGTCGGCCTCGCCGAGGCCAGGACGGCGATGCAGACGATCGCCGCCGGTTACGCGCAGGCGCATCCGGCCAACATCGACGTGACGTCGAAGCTCGACGTCGACTTCCTGCAGAACGCGCTCGTCGGCAACCAGCGCGAGACCTACGCGATGCTTCTCGTCGCGGTCGTCTCCGTGCTGCTGATCGCCTGCGCGAACGTCGCGAACCTCCTGCTCGCGCGTTTCTCGCGCCGACGCAAGGAAGTCGGCATCCGCTTCGCGCTCGGTGCAAGGCGGAGCCGCGTGATTGCGCAGTTCCTCGCCGAGAGCCTGCTGCTCGCGATTGGCGGAGGCCTCGTCGGCCTCGCGCTTGCTGCCGCCGCGCTGCCGCTGCTCGCGCACGTCGGGCATGATTTCGTTCCGCGCGCGGAGGAAATCTCGCTCGATCCCGCGATCGTCGCGTTCACGCTCGGCATCTCGGTCGTCTGCGGCCTTGCGATGGGACTCGTGCCGGCGATGCATGCCTCGATGAGCGCGGCGAACGACGCTTTGAAGGATTCGAGCCGCGAGTCGACCAGCGGCCCGAAGCACAACCGGTTCCGGAGCGCCTTGCTCGTCGCCGAGATCGCCGTCGCGTTCGTGCTGCTCGTCGCGACGGGACTCATGATCTCGACCGTCGTGCGCATCCAGAACGTGTCGCCGGGCTTCCGCGCCGACGGCGTCTTCGTCGCGTTCGCGATCCTGCCGCCGGCGCAGTATCCGGCGCGCACCGAAGCGACCGCGAATTTCTACTCGCGCCTCTATCACCGGCTCGAAGAGATTCCCGGCCAGAAGGGCGTCGCGCTCAGCGACACGCCGCCGCTCACCGGCGGCGGCGGGCAGTCGCCGTACGCGGTCGTCGGCCGTCCGCTGCCGCCGCCGTCGGAGCGGCCGCTCGCGATCCGGCACCTGATCAGCCCGAACCGCTTCGGCGTGCTCGGCATCGCGATCAAGTCGGGCCGCGACTTCGACGAGCACGACACGCCGACGAGCAACCCGGTCATCATCATCAACGAGGCGATGGCGAGGCAGCTCTTCCCGAACGAGAACCCGCTCGGCCAGAAGCTCGTTACCGGCATGATGGGCCTCACGGCCGAGATCGTCGGCGTCGTCGCCGACGTTCACACGCGCAATCTCACTGCGCCGCCCGAGCCCGAGATGTTTTACCCGGTGTTCCAGCGGCCCGAGAATTTCACCGGCATCCTCGTGCGCACCGACGGCGATCCGGCGGCGCTGACCGCGAGCGTCAAGGCCGCGCTGCACGACGTCGATCCCGGCATTCCGCTGATCGCGCCGAGCACGATGAGCGAAATGGTCAGGCAGTCGATCGCCGACCGCGACCTCACGATGACGATGCTGATCGTATTCGCCGGTCTCGCGCTCTCGCTTGCGAGCCTCGGCGTCTATAGCGTCATGGCGTATTCGGTGACGCAGCGCTCGGCCGAGATCGGCATCCGCATGGCGCTCGGTGCGCGCTCGACGGACGTGCAGAAGATGGTCATCGGCCAGGGCCTCAGGCTCGCCGCGATCGGCCTTGCGATCGGCGCCGCGGTCGCGCTCGCGCTGACGAGCCTCATGGCCGCGCTGTTGTTCGAAGTGCGCGCGACCGATCCCGGCATCTATCTCGCGATCGCGGCATTGCTCGTCGCCGTGGCCGTCCTCGCGAGCTGGATTCCGTCGCGCCGCGCGGCCGGCCTCGATCCGAGCCGCGCGTTGCACGAGGCTTGATCATCGGCACGTCGCTTCGGGCGGCGCATCGGATCGATCGAGGATTCGCGGCCCGATCGAGTCAACCCTGCGCGGCATGGATGCGGCGCACGGCATCGATCGTATCGGCTTCGTCGGCGCGCTTGTCGGTGCGATAGCGCTTGACGCGCGCGAGCCGCAGCGCGAAACCGCCCGGATAGCGCGGGCTCGCCTGCACGTCGCTGAACGCGATCTCTGCGACGAGCTCCGGTCGCACGTAAACGGTGTAGCCGTCGCGGGCGATCTCGCGCGCGAGCAGCACGCGCGTCTGCCATTCGAGCATCGCGTCGGTCAGGCCCTTGAACGTCTTGCCGAGCATCACGTATGCGCCCGTCGCGGTGTCGAGCGCGCCGAGATGCAGGTTCGAAAGCTTGCCGGCGCGCCGGCCGTGTCCCCATTCGGCGGCGATGACGACGAGATCGAGCGTGTGCGCGCGCTTGATCTTCCGCCAGCTCGCGCCGCGGCTGCCGGCTTCGTAAGGCGCATCGAGCGATTTCGCCATGACGCCTTCATGACCGGCCGCGAGCGCCGCTTCGTAGAACGCCTGCGCTTCGCGCTCCGACGACGTGACGATGCGCGGCATGCGTCGCGACGAGTCAATCGCAACGTCGAGCGCCGCATGCCGCTCGCGCGTCGGACGATCGATGAGGCTCTCGCCGTCGAGCCGAAGGCAATCGAAGTAGAACGCGTGCATCGGCAGCTCGGCTCGTAACGCGTCGACGTCGAGCTTGCGGCCGAAGCGACGCATCGTGATCTGGAACGGCAGCGGACGCCCGCGCGAGTCGAGCGCGATCGCTTCGCCGTCGAGGATCACATCGTGCACGGGCCACGCGCGCGCAGCCTCGATGATCTCCGGCACCGCGTCGCCGACTTCGTTGAGATTGCGCGTGTAGACGCGCACGGCTTCGCCGGACTTGTGCAACTGGATGCGCGCGCCGTCCATCTTCCACTCGAACGCGGCCTCGCCGCCGAGCTCGCGCAGCGCATCGGCCGGATCGCTCGCGGTCTGCGCGAGCATCGGCGCGATCGGCGAAAGGATCTCGAGCCCGAACGCGGAAAGCGCACGCTCGCCGCCGAATAGCGCGGCCTGCGCGACGGCGCCGATGTCCTTCGCGTACATCATCGCGCGGCGTACCGGCGCGACGGGCAAATCCGCGGCGGCGGCGATCGCATCGGTCATCACGCCGGCCAGCGCGCCCTGGCGCAGCTCGCCGGTCAGCAGCCGGAGCAGGAAATCGCGCTCGGGCGAGGTCGCGAGCGCGAAAAGGTTCCGCAGTGCTTCCGCGCGGCGAGCCGCGGCGCCCGCGCCGCGCATCGTCGCGATCGCCGCGAGCCGGTGATCGGTTTCCGCGAGCGTCAGCGCCGGCGCGATCGCCGAAATGCCGACGTCGGCCGACGACGACAGCGCCGAATAGCCGATGCCGAAGCGTCCTTGCGGCGCGCTTCCCGAGAGATAGTGCGCGCCGATCGCGATCTCGTCGGCCGCGAGGCTGCGAAGCTGGTTCGCGATCAGGCGGATCTTGGCGAGGCGCGCCGGCTCGTCCGCGACCGACTGCGACGTCCTCGCGATGTCGGCGAGCAGCGTCATCGGCTGGTCGGCTGCAGGGCAGGGGGCATCCGCTCGCTCGTCGCGTGCGCGCGCCGCGAAGCGCGCAGGCGGCGATCATACGCAAGCGGGCGAAAGGACCGCCTTCGCGGCGCGCCGCGGACGCCTCCGCCGGAAACCCGACGATCACCATACGGCAGCGTGCGGAAAAATCCGCAACGCCCAGAAGTTCGCGATCTCCACATTTCGTCAGGACTTCACGTTTTCTTCAGGAGTCCGACGCAACGATCCCGGACGGCTTCCGCCATCCGCATTCCGCCGGTGGAGTCGAAGCGACGCAGCATCCGCCCAGCGGGGTGTCCCGCGAGATGAAGTCGCGTTCCAAATCCTCGCGCGTCGTCGAGCTCGAAGCGACGCGCCGAGCCCGGGTGCCGACCGACGAGGCCGCGTGGCTCGCGCGCATCGTCGACGTGCAGGCCGAGATCGCGCAGGCCGGGCTCGATCCGCACAGGGTCGTCGAAGTCGTCACGCATCGCGCGCAGGAGCTCACGCATTCGACCGGTGCCGTCGTCGAGCTGCTCGACGGCGATGAGCTCTTCTACTGGGCCGCGAGCGGACATCTCCTGCCGCACGTCGGCACGCGCGTCGCCTCGGCGCGAAGCCTTTCGGGTCTTTGCGTCAGGACCGGCCGCGTGCTTCGATGCGACGACAGCGAAGCCGACGCGCGCGTCGATCGCGCGGCGTGCCGGCGCGTCGGATTCCGCTCGATGCTCGTCGCGCCGCTGCCGTACGGCGATACCGTCATCGGCGTTCTGAAAGTCGCGGCGCCGTGGCCGAACGCGTACACCGCGGACGATGTCCGCGCGCTTGAGCTGCTCAACACGTTGATCGGCGCGACACTCGGCCACGCGGCCCATCACGCGTCGGTCGAAGCCGCGTTCAACAGCAGGCTCGCCGCCGATCGTCTCGCCGAGGACGAGCGCGAGAACCTGCGCGAGCTCGTCAGCGGCGTCATCGAGCGCGAGGCGTTCGTCATCGCGTTCCAGCCGGTGCTCGCGCTCGACAGCGGCACGGTCGTCGGCTTCGAGGCGCTTGCGCGATTCGCCGATGCTCGCGCGCGCTCTCCGGATCGCTGGTTCGCCGACGCCTCGCAGGCGGGTCTCGGCAGCGAGCTCGAGCTGGCGGTCCTGCGCAAGGCACTTCTGTTCCTGCCGAGGTTGCCGGGCAATACGTATCTCGCGGTGAACGTCTCGCCGGAGACGGCCGCCTCGCCGGAAATCCTGCGCCTTTGCACGCGTCACGCGGCCGACCGGATCGTGCTCGAGATCACCGAGCATTCGTGCGTCGACGATTACCTGGTGCTCTCCGAGCGCGCGCGAGTGCTGCGCAGGCTCGGCGTGCATCTCGCGATCGACGATGCCGGTGCGGGATTCGCGAGCCTGCGCCACGTGCTGAAGCTCGAGCCCGATCTCATCAAGCTCGACCGGTCGATCACGCACGACATCGACACGCGCGTTCGTCATCAGAGCCTCGCGGCCGCGCTGCTGACGTTCGCGCGCGGCACGTCGGCGTCGATCGTCGCCGAAGGCATCGAGACGGCCGAGGAGCTCGCGATGCTGAAACAGCTCGGCGTTCCGTATGGGCAAGGGTATTTCCTCGGGCGCCCCGGTCGATTGCCGGACGATTCCCGTTCGTAGAGTCCGTCTTCGGGTTCATCGACACTACGCCTGTCACGGTTTCATGCTTTCCGCCGAAGCCTTCGCATTCTCACGCTCCTGCTCGGCACGCGACTTGGTTGCGTCGCGCGAGGCATCGGCGGCGTCCTTGCAGCTGCCGCGCGATTCGGAAGGCAGCGCATCGCACCGCTCGATCGCGACCTTGTAGTCGGCATCGGCTTTCGCGATCGCGACGTCGTAGCGCGCGTCGGCTTCCTTCGAGAACGATTCCGAACGGACTTTCGCGACGTCCTTGTCCGCGTCGCGCTCGGTCTCGCTTGCCTTCGCC
>DASZWL010000285.1:0-1851 GCA_035546695.1 Rhodanobacteraceae bacterium
GTTCCGATCGCAACGGGTGAGACGCGGCGGGCGCATACTGGCATCGCCACCATGAAACGCGACGCCGCAGAAGACTCAGCGCTCCACCGCATCGACGCGCCCGCGCGCATCAAGGGCCGCGGCGCGGCCTCGAATCCCGAAGGACGCTTCGAGACGGTCACGCAGACGCGCGAGGACGACGGCTGGCATCGCGACGAAGAGCCCGCTTCGCGCCCCGCCACGACTGTCACCGAGGAGTGTGCACGCTCGATCATCAGCCGCAACGATTCGCCGGACATCGCGTTCGAGCAGTCGATCAATCCGTACCGCGGCTGCGAGCACGGGTGCATCTACTGCTACGCGCGGCCGTCGCATTCGTATCTGAATCTCTCGGCCGGCATCGACTTCGAGACGAAGCTGTTCGCGAAGACGAACGCGGCGGAGCTTCTGCGCCGCGAGCTTGCGAAGCCCGGCTACGTCTGCTCGCCGATCAACCTCGGTGCGAACACCGATCCGTACCAGCCGATCGAGCGCCGCTACCGCATCACGCGCTCGATCCTCGAAGTACTGGCCGAACACCGTCATCCATGCACGATCGTCACGAAGAACGCATTGATTCTGCGCGATCTCGACCTGCTCGTGCCGATGGCGCGCGCGAATCTCGTGCACGCGTTCGTCTCAGTGACCTCGCTCGACAACCGTCTCGCCTCGACGCTCGAACCGCGCGCGAGTGCGCCGCACCGGCGGATCGAGGCGGTCGCGGCGCTGAACGAGGCCGGCGTGCCCTGCGGCGTCATGGTCGCGCCGATCATCCCGATGGTGACCGACCGCTTCCTCGAAGCGATCCTCGAGCGCGCGGCCGCGGCCGGCGCGAAGGTCGCGGGCTACACGATCGTGCGCCTTCCGTACGAGCTCAAGGACCTGTTCCGGGAATGGCTCGATCTGCACGTGCCCGAGCGCGCCGAGCACGTCATGAGCCTCGTCCGGCAGATGCGCGGCGGGCGCGACAACGATCCGCGCTTCGGCTCGCGCATGCGCGGCGAGGGCGAGTTCGCCGAGCTGATCCGCCAACGCTTCGCGCTCGCCTGCCGCCGCAACGGCCTCGGGCGCGGGCGCGGCCTTTCGCTCGATACGACGGCGTTCCGCCGGCCGGTCGAGGCGACGCCGCAGGGTGAGCTGTTCTGAGGCCGGACGTTCAGGCTCTTCCGGCTCGTTCCGGGACACTGTGCCGTTCCGGCAACAGCGCGGCGGACACTGTGTAATGAAAAAATAACGGTGCTCCGCGAAGATGGCTTCCGGGACCGTCTGCTTTGCCTGCTGCGTTGCAGGAAAAATTCCCGGAAACCGCATGCGGTAGCGGTTCCGATCCTGCTTCGATGCAGCATCCGCCGCCGTGGCACACAACATGCTGACAGGAAGGCCGCTCCATTAGCGGAGGAGGACCTTTCCATGCGGCACGGCATCATCAGAGAACTGCCCCGTCCCACGTCATCCGGACTCCGCTCGAAGCGGTCGCCGCTGGCCGGCGCGCTGCGAGGCGCGGGTATCCTCGGCGCGGCGCTCGTGGCGACGAGCGCGGGCGCGGTCGGCCTGCAGGGCGACAACTGGACCGTGGACGTCGGCGGCATCGTCAACGCGTACTACACCGCGACGAGCTGCTCGGGCGACAACGTCGGCGGCGTGGCGCTCGCCGGAAGAGCCCTCGGCTGCGCGGGCGAAGACCACAAGACGACGATCGGCAACGGCCTCCTGCCGAGCGGCCTGATCACGAAGTTCAAGACGCAGCAGAACGGCTACGACATCGGCGGCACGGTCGGCATCATGGTGCACGCGGCGACGTCCTCGGGCGTCGACACGAACACGAACGTCGAC
>DASZWL010000286.1:0-9888 GCA_035546695.1 Rhodanobacteraceae bacterium
CACGCCCGGAATCTGCGCCATCGCCTCGGCGACGTTCGTCGACGGAAACTTGCCGATGTCCTCGGCCGTGATCGCGTCGACGACCGCGTCGGCGTCGCGCTTGGTTTCCAGAGAGCGCTTCAGGCTCTCGCGGATGCCGCGTACGACGATCGTCTCCATCTCCTCGCTGCTCGAGGACGTCGAATCCTGCGAGGCGCCGGCGGGACCGGTCGCGGCAGGCGCCGGCGCATCTTCCGCGTAGAGCACGCTCGCGAAACTCAAGCCGGCGAGGATGCTCGCTGACAACAGGCTCTTACGGCACGTCATGACACTCCCCTCTCTTGGTTGCATCGGCTTGCAGGTGCGTCCTCGCATCGCTTAGCCGGCTCTGGGTGGAACTGCATCGATGAAGCTCCTCGGAAAAAATTGGGTAACGGCGAACTACGCGCGACGCGGCTCGCGCGACGCGCTCTCGCCGGCCGCATGACGGCCGAAATACCAGCTCGCCGCGCCGATCACGCCGAGCTCTCCGTGCTCGACGAGTCGCACTGGCGTCCGCGCGAGCACGTCGCGCATGACGCCCTTGTCCAGGAAACGCTCGACGAATGCGCTTCGCGCGAGGAGATCCTTCATCCGCGGCAGCACGCCGCCCGCGATGTAGATCCCGCCTTCGGCCGCGTACGTGAGCGCGAGATCGCCGAGTACGCCGCCGAGCCAGCCGCAGAACACGTCGGCGGTCTCGACGGCGACCGGATCGCTTTTCGCGAGAGCCGCCGCGGTGATTTCCGCGGCCGAGCGCGCGGGAACGGCCGCGCCGCGCAGCGACGCGATCGCGCGATGCAGATTGACGAGCCCGGTGCCCGACAGGACGTGCTCGACCTGCACGCGCGCGCTCTGCTTGCGAAGCTCGGCGAGAATCGCGAGTTCGAGATCGGTATGCGGCGCGAGCGTCGCCTGCCCCGCCTCGGTCGCGAGGATCACGGAACGTCCCGCATCGGGAATGCGCACGGCGGCGCCGAGGCCCGTGCCGGGCCCGACGACGAGCACGGGGCCCTGCGAAGTCGCGTGCGCCGGACCGCTCAGCAGCGTCGCCGACGCATCGTCGACATGACCGATCGCGTGCGCGACTGCTTCGAAGTCGTTGACGATCGCAAGATCGCCGGCGCCGAGCGCATCGCGCAGCGTCGAGATCGAAACCGGCCAGGGCAGATTGACGTTGACGACCGCATCGTCGATGACGTATCCGGCGATCGCGAGCGCGATGCGGCCGACATCGCGCGAGCCGGTCTCGGCGCGGAACGTCTCGACGATCGCGGCGAGGCTCGGATGATCGGCGCAGGCGTACTTGCGGTATTCGACGATCGCGAGATCGCTTCCAAGAGCACCTGCTTCGAGCCGCGCGACGCGCGCATGCGTGCCGCCGACGTCGGCTGCGATCAGCGCCGTCGCCTGCGTGCGCGCCGCTTCGCGCTGGCTCGTGGTTGCGCCCACTCTTTCCCCCATCGCCGTTCGTGCTTGCCGTCGGTTCTTTGGCCGGCTTCGGCGTGCGCAGTCTCGGAGTGCATGACAACGTTGTCAATCTTGCATTGCAATAATGTTTCAGGACAAAGGCTTGGCGGCGATTTCTCGGAATTTAATGCGATGGAACACCGGCAGTTCAGCGCGGAAACACCGGATAAAAGCTTCTCGACGCGCTTCTCGCAGTCCAGCATGACTCGCGATTGACAACGTTGATAATCGCGCCCGCCAAGTGGACAATCCGGCAACGGCCGCAGCGTGCGCCGAACGCCAGGGGATCGTCCGCATGTCGTCGAGCGCCGCCGTTGCGACCACAGAGGACTATCGCGGGCCGATGATGATCATCGGCCTCCTGTTCTTCATCTTTGGCTTCGTCACCTGGCTCAACGGTCCCTTGATCCAGTTCGTCGAGCTCGCGTTCGATCTCGATACCGTGAACGCGTTCCTCGTGCTGATGGTGTTCTATCTCTCGTACTTCTTTCTCGCGCTGCCGGCGTCGTGGATCCTGAAACGCACGGGCATGAAGAGAGGCATGGCGATCGGGCTCGTCGTCATGGCGCTCGGCGCGCTCGTGTTCGGCGAGTTCGTCGTCAGGCGCTGGTATCCCGGCGCATTGACCGGCCTGTTCGTGATCGGCGCCGGGCTTTCATTGCTGCAGACCGCCGCGAATCCGTACATCTCGATCCTCGGGCCGATCGAGAGCGCTGCGCAGCGCATCGCATTCATGGGCATCTGCAACAAGATCGCGGGCATCCTCGCGCCGCTCGTGATCGGCGCGCTCGTGATGCACGGGCTTGGCGATCTCAAAACGCAGGTGCAGGCGGCCGATCCCGCGACGCGCGCGCAACTGCTCGACGCATTCGCCGCGCGCATCCACGTGCCGTATCTCATGATGGCCGCGATCCTCGGTGCGCTCGGCTTCTGGATCGCGAAATCGCCGCTGCCCGAAGTGCGCGCCGAGGAAGTGAATCGCGCGCCCGCGCATGCCGACGCGCAATCGATCTTCTCATGCGCGCATCTCTGGCTCGGCGTGCTCTGTCTTTTCGTCTATGTCGGCGTCGAAGTCATGGCCGGCGATGCGATCGGCACGTATGGCCGCGGCTTCGGCCTGCCGCCCGACGAGACGAAGTTCTTCACGTCGTTCACGCTCACCGCGATGCTGGTCGGCTACGTCGTGGGACTGCTCACGATTCCTCGCTTCATCTCGCAGGAGCGATACCTTCTGCTGTCCGCCGCGCTCGGCATCGTGCTCTCGCTCGGCGCGTACGCGACGACCGGCTACGCATCGGTCGCGTTCGTCGCCGCGCTCGGCTTCGCGAACGCGATGATGTGGCCCGCGATCTTCCCGCTCGCGATCGCGGGGCTCGGACGGCTCACGGAGACGGGATCGGCTTTGCTGATCATGGGCATCGCCGGCGGCGCGATCATCCCGCAGACGTTCGCGGTGCTGCGCGAGCACCACGATTTCCAGCTCGTGTTCGCGGCGATCATGGTGCCGTGCTACGCGTACATTCTTTATTACGGGTGGCGCGGGCATGCGGTCGGGCTGCGCAAATGAGCGCAACGAATGGATGTCTCTCCCGTTTGCATGCCGTTCCCCCTCTCCCGCTTGCGGGAGAGGGTCGGGGTGAGGGCCGTTCGAAGAGAAGCGCTTCACTCCGGGCTTCCCTCACCCGCGCTACGCGCGACTCTCCCGCAAGCGGGAGAGGTGAAAGCGCGTGCGCTACGATGACGGACGTCCGCATTGACCAGATCATCCGTGCATAGACCCACGATCAAAGACGTCGCCCAGCGCGCCAAGGTCTCGCTGAAGACCGTCTCGCGCGTGATCAACAACGAAGCGTCCGTGCGCGGGCCGACGCGCGACCGCGTGCAGCGCGCGATCGAAGAGCTCCGCTACGAGCCCGATCCGTCGGCGCGAAGCCTGCGCACGGCCACTTCGTACGCGCTCGGGCTCGTCTACGACAATCCGAATCCGTATTACGTCATCAGCGTGCAGAACGGCGTGCTCGCCGCGTGCCGCGATCAGGGTTTCGGCTTGCAGATCCATCCGTGCGATTCGACCGTGCCCGATCTCGCCGAAGAACTGCACGAGCTCGTGCGGCGCGCGCGCCTCGCCGGGCTCGTGCTGGCGCCGCCGATGTCCGAACGCATCGATCTCATCAAGTACCTCGCGGCGAACGGCATCAAGTTCGTGCGCATCATCTCCGCGGCCGAAGATCCCGACGACGGCTATCCCTGCGTCTACGTCGACGATCGCGATGCGGCGTACGACATCACCGAGCACCTGATCCAGCTCGGCCACCAGCGCATCGGATTCCTCTGGGGCGGCGAGGCGCATCGCTCGAGCCCGGAACGTTTCAAGGGCTACGAGAGCGCGCTCAAGGATTACGGCATTCCGCTCGACAAGAAGCTCGTGATTCCGGGCGACTATTCGTTCGACGACGGCTTCCGCGGCGCGCGGCGACTCTTCGCATTGCGCGAGCGGCCGACCGCGATCTTCGGCTCGAACGACGAGATCGCCGCTGGCGTGCTCGCGGCCGCGAAATCGAGCGGCATCGACGTGCCGTACGAGCTCTCGATCGCGGGCTTCGAGGATTCGCCGTTCTCGAAACAGTCGTGGCCCGCGCTGACGACCGCGAAGCAGGCGACCGAGGACATCGCGCGCCACGCGGCGCTGCGCCTCATCGCCGAATTGAAGCCGCATTCGTCGGCGCTGACCGCGAACCGCGGCTTCAGCCCGCAGCTCGTGATCCGAGATTCGACGGCGCGCGTACGTCTGCCGGCGAGCTGAGACTTCCGCATTTCCCAAATAGAGATGACGATCGATCCCGAACAAACGCGCATGCACCGTGAGATCGCCGAGAGCGCCAGCGCGATCGCGCGCCAGCTCGACGCGAACCGCGCGCTCGTGCGCGAGCTTGCGAACACGTTGCGCAACGAACCGCCGCGACTCGTCTCGACCGGAGCGCGCGGCAGCTCCGACAACGCGGCGACGTTCGCGAAGTATCTCTTCGAGACGCGTCTTGGCGTTCCGACGACATCGGCCGCGCCTTCGGTGCAGTCGATCTACGCGGCCGCGCAGGATCTCTCGGACACGCTGTTCCTCGCGATCTCGCAATCGGGAAAGAGTCCCGATCTCGTGCATCAGGCCGAGGCCGCGAAACACGCGGGCGCGCGTGTCGTCGCGATGGTCAACGTCGAAGCATCGCCTCTCGCGGCAGCCGCCGATGCGGTGATTCCGCTTCGCGCCGGGCCGGAGCTCAGCGTCGCGGCGACGAAGAGCTATCTCTGCTCGCTGTCCGCGATCCTCCAGCTCGCGGCCGAATGGAGCGACGACGATGCGCTTCGCGATGCACTCGCACGCGTGCCGGCGGCGCTCGGAGCGAATGCAACATCGCAGCGCTGGAATGCGCTCGTCGACGGGCTCGCCGACGCGCAAAGCCTTTTCGTCGTCGGCCGCGGCCTCGGCCTCTCGGCCGCGCAGGAAGCCGCGTTGAAGCTCAAGGAAACCTGCGGCATCCACGCCGAAGCGTTCAGCGCGGCCGAAGTGCAGCACGGTCCAATGGCGCTCGTCGGGCGCGATTTTCCGGTCGTGTTCTTCTTGCAGGACGACGACACAAGAGAAAGCACGCTCGCGATCGCCGCGGAATTCCGCGTGCGCGGCGCGCGCGTATGGCTGATCGGCGGGGGCGGCGACGCGCTGCCGCTGCCGCAAACGAGCGATCCCGCCTGCACGCCGCTGATCGCCGTGCATCGGTTCTACGAAGCGGTCAACGCGCTCGCGGTACGGCTCGGACGCGATCCCGATCGACCGCCGCATCTCAACAAGGTGACCGAGACGATCTGATGGCCGAGGCGTTCGTCAACGCGAAGGTGCTGACCGCCGACGGCTTCCGCGACGACGTCGCCGTGCTAGTCGACGGCGGTCGCATCGAGGCGATCGTCGCCGCGGACGACGCACGACTTCGCGATTCCGACGTGTGCGATATCGCCGGACGATACCTCGTACCCGGCTTCATCGACTGCCAGGTCAACGGCGGCGGCGACGTGCTGTTCAACGACGCGCCGACCGTCGAGACGATCCGCCGCATCGCAGATGCGCACCGCCGCTTCGGCACGACCGGCTTTTTACCAACGCTGATCAGCGACGACGCCGACGTCATGCGCGCCGCGATCGCGGCGGTCGACGCCGCGATCCGCGAAGGCGTTCCGGGCGTGCTCGGCATTCATCTCGAAGGACCGTATCTTTCGGCCGCACGACGTGGCGTCCACGACGCGACGAAATTTCGCACGCCAGATGCCAACGAAATCGATCTCGTCGCTTCGCTCGCGAACGGCGTGACGCTGCTGACGCTCGCGCCGGAACAGGTTTCGCCGGCGACGATTCGCGCTCTGATCGAGCGCGGCGTCATCGTCGCGGCCGGCCACACGGCCGCGAGCTATGCCGAGACGCGCGCGGCGCTCTACGCGGGCCTTCGCGGATTCACGCATCTCTACAACGCGATGTCGCCGCTCGCGAGCCGCGAGCCCGGCGTCGTCGGCGCCGCGCTCGAAGATGCCGCAAGCTGGTGCGGCACCGTCGCCGACGGCTATCACGTGCATCCGGCCAGCCTGCGCGTCGCGCTCGCCGCGAAGCCGCGCGGGAAACTCTTCCTCGTGACCGACGCGATGCCGCCCGTCGGCGGCGACGTCGACACGTTCACGCTCGGCGGCGTCGCGATCGCTTGCCGCGACGGACGTTGCGAAACGCCCGATGGCGTACTCGCCGGTTCCGCGCTCGACATGGCAAGCGCCGTGCGCAACGCGACGGCATCGCTCGGCCTCGCGCTCGACGAAGCCGCGCGCATGGCGTCGGCGTATCCCGCCGATTTCCTCGGCATCGCGAACGCGACCGGCCGCATCGCGCCGGGACTGCGTGCCGATTTCGTCGTGCTCGACGATACGCTTCGCGTGAGCGACGTATTCGGCGGCGGCGTGCGAGCGCTCGATCGCTAGCTCGATGCCATGCCGTCCATCGGACGGCGCGTGCGGCGCCTGAGATTCGACGATGTCGGCGTCAACGGCGAGCGCGAGCGTCGCCAGCACCAGCGTCCGCTGGCTGCGAAACCCGTTGCCCGGATATCCGACGACCCATCGGATCTGCTCAATCGAATCCGTCGACGAAGACGAGATCGACGGACGAGCCCTCGACATCGATGCCGACCTCGAGCTCGATCGCCCATCCGTTCGCGTTGTCGCCGGTCACGGTGGCGAGCTGGTTCACGGCGCCGTCGTCTCCGAAGACGTTGTCGCTCTGGAGTGAGACGCGATCGAGATTCGCGAGGCTCTGCGGATAGATCGAGCTCTGCGCGTACACGGTGCGGCACGCCGCTTCGGGAAGAGCGAGCTGGGAAGTGCGCAACGGCCGCTCGCCCGAAAGCGCGGCCGCGAGCGATTCGTAGATCTCGAAGTGGATGTGCGGCCAGCGTCCCGCGTAGCAGCCGGGAAACACCGTCGTGAACGTCGCGCGTCCGTTCGCGTCGGTCACCTGCACGCCGCGCAGGAAGTTCTCGCCCGTCACGCCGTTGCTATACATCGAATAGCGGCCTTGCGCGTCGCAATGCCATACGTAGATCGCAAGTCCGGCGACCTGCTCGCATCCCGACAGCGTGCTCACGAGATCGAGCGCGAGCGTCGAGATCGTGCCCGGCGCGAGATCGGCGCCGGCGCTGCCGAAGCTCGTGCGGATGTCGGAACGGACGACACCGTCCTGGTCGAGGACATTCGGCCCGTTGCTGCCGTCCCCGGGATACGGGCCTTCCGTTTCCGGCGGAATCAGCGTGCAGGCAATCGCACCTTTCGCGAACAGCGCCGTCGCGCCGGCGCCCGCCAGCATCTTCAGAATGCGGCGGCGCTCGCGCAGCACATCCAGCGTTTCCGAAAGCGATGCGTCGTGATCGCGAAGGATCGGGAATCTGACGTCTGACATGCGTGGCTCCTTCGAAGGCTTCGCCGATGAAGCCGTCGTAGGGCAATTGTTGCGGGCAAACGTGCACGAATTGAGGAGAACGTGCAGGCAAACCGTGCATTTTTGCCAGCGCAGCGTTCTATCGGCCCGATCGCCGTCTCGCGCGATCGGCCGGAGCCGGCAGGAGTCGACATTCCCGCGCACCCACAGGAAACTATGCGCCGCGCCCAAAGCAGGATCCTGCCATGAAGCCATTGCCGATCTGCTTCGTACTCGCCGCACTCGCAGCGGCTTCCGTCACGCAGGCGGACGAGCCGCAGTCGCTGACGGCCGAGGTCGGCGATATCGCCTTCCAGTCCGGTGACGGCGAGATCACGCTGGTGCCCATCGGCGAAACGTTCTCGCTCGGCGCATCCACTCTGGGGGCCGCCGCGTGGCCGCCGCCGAAGACACGCATCGATCGCCTGTCTATCACCTGCGACGGCTTCGAGGACGGTAAACCGCTGACGCTCGACCACAAGGCGTTCGAACGCAGCGTGTGCGACGTCACCTTCGAGAAGGGCACCAAGCCGATGGGCGGCGCGGCCGAAGCCGAATACAGACTCGACAAGAGCAGCGCCGACAATCGTTTCGAGATCACGCGCGCGAACGGCAAAGTCTATGAAGGCACGTTCGCGTTCCGGCTGAAGGACGGCAAGGGCAGCGCGATCGCGATAAAGAACGGACGCTTCAAGGCCGAGGACCGACAGCTTTAGGCTGCCGAGAGCGCGCGCCGTTGCCCCGGAAGGACCGGGACTCCTCATCGATGTCGGACAACGTCACCGACCTTCTGCTGCGCTGGCGCGAGGGCGAGCGCTCGGCGCTCGATGCGCTGGTGCCGCTGGTCTACGACGAGCTTCACCGCATCGCGGACGCGCACATGCGTCGCGAGCGCGATCCCGCTTCGTTGCAGCCGACGGCGCTCGTGCACGAGGCTTTCATCAAGCTCACCGCCGGCGCCGATGTCGACTGGCGCGACCGAAGCCACTTTCTCGCCGTCGCCGCGCGCATGATGCGGCAGATTCTCGTCGATCATGGCCGCAGGCAACATGCTCGAAAACGCGACGGCGGCGAGCGCGTGACGCTCGCCGCGCTCGACGCGGGCGAGTCGCCGCGGGACACCGATCTGCTGGCGCTCGATCAGGCCATGCAGCGGCTCGCCGGCATCGATGCGCGGCGCGCGCAGATCGTCGAGCTGCGCGTCTTCGGCGGTCTCGATTTCGCCGAGATCGGGGAAGTCATGCAGCTCTCGCGCGCGACGCTCGACCGCGAGTTCCGCACGGCGCGGCTCTGGCTGTTCCACGCGATCAGCGTCGACGGCGCGGCGCCTTCATGAGCGATGCATCGCGCATCCTCGCCATTCTCGACGAGGCGCTGGCGCTGACGGCCGATGCGCGCGGCGCCTATCTCGATGCAGCCTGCGGCGAGAATGCTACGCTGCGCCGCGAGGTCGATACGCTGCTCGCGCGCGAGAAGGCGGCCGAAAATTTCCTGCAGCCGTTGACCGCGAAAGTCGGCGATCGCAGCGGCGACACGATCGGTCCGTGGCGGCTCCTGCGCGAGCTTGGCCGCGGCGGCATGGGCTGCGTCTATCTCGCCGAGCGAGCGGACGCCCTCTATGCGCGCCGTGCCGCCGTCAAGCTCATGCGCTTCGATGTCGGCGATCTTCGCGCGCGCTTCGCGAACGAGCGCCGCATTCTCGCGGCGCTCGATCATCCGAACATCGCGCGCCTGCTCGACGCGGGCGCCGATGCGAGCGGCGCGCCATACGTCGCGATGGAATACGTCGAGGGTGAGCCGATCACGGCCTGGTGCGCACGGCAGGATCTTCCGCTCGAAGCGATGCTCGCGCTTTTCCTGAAAGTCCTCGAAACCGTGCAATCGGCGCACGGCCGGCTCGTCGTCCACCGCGACCTGAAGCCGGCGAACATCCTCGTCGACGAGCGCGGCGAGCCGAAGCTGCTCGACTTCGGCATCGCCAAGCTTATCGACGGCGAAACGCGCGGCCTCACGATGACCGGCATCGCGCCGCTGACGCCGGAATACGCGAGCCCGGAGCAGGTGCGCGGCGAGATCATCGGTACCGCGAGCGACATTTACGCGCTCGGCGTATTGCTGTACGAGCTCGTGACAGGCGAGCGCCCCTATCGCATCGCGAGCAGCGCGCCGACCGAGATCGAGCGCATCGTCTGTCTCACCGAGCCGCGCCGGCCGAGCGTCGTCAAGACGCCGCGCACGCGTCGCATCGATCGCGATCTCGACCATGTCATCCTGAAGGCGCTCGCGAAATCGCCGGGCGACCGTTATGCGTCGTGCGCGCAGTTCGCGGACGATCTTCAGCGTTTCCTGCGCGGACAGGCCGTTCTGGCGACGCATTCGAGCTGGCGCTATCGCGCGGGAAA
>DASZWL010000287.1:0-12498 GCA_035546695.1 Rhodanobacteraceae bacterium
AGCGCATAGCGGCCGTCCTGCATGGTCACGCCCGTCTCGGTGGCCGGCGCGACCGCGCGCGCCTTGGCTCCCTTTGTCGTCGATGTCGATGTCGATGTCGCTGTGGAAACTGCCGAAGGTTTGCTCGTGCTCACTGACTTCCCGGACTGCTTTTCGGTCGTGCTGGATTTCGCTGCCTGCTGTTTCGATGCGGCGACGGGCTTCTTCGTCGCGGGGACGGGTTTCACCGTCTTCGCGGGTTTCGAGGGTACCGCCTTCGCGGCGCTCTTCGCGGCCGGCTTCGCCGGCTTGCCCGCGCTTTTCTTCGAGATCTTCGCGGACGGCTTCGCCTTCACCGCAGCTTTCGGCGCCGCCTTGCGCACCTTGCTCGCGGCGCTTTTCGCGCGCGGCGCGGGCTTCGCTTTTTTTGCGTGGCCGGCGGCTGCCGGCTTCTTCGTTGCCATTGCTTGCGTCCACCTCGTTTCGGCGGCCGCGTGTTATAGCCCAAGTCCCACCCTCCGGCAACCGCCGAAATCCTGTGCTGCGCGCGCCGCCGCGAGCGGGCGGCCGCGGCGATTCCCGCGTCGCGCGGCACGGGCATCGGAGTCGGATGCATACTGAGCGGCCCGTCCCGCACGATCGCCGGAGCCGCGTGTCGCGCATCGCCATCCTGATGCTGGAGTGTTACAAGCGCTGGCTGAGCCCGCTCTTCGGTTCGCGCTGCCGCTTTCATCCGAGCTGTTCGGACTACACGCGCGTCGCGATCGCCCGGTTCGGCACGCTGCGCGGCGGCTGGCTCGGCATCCGGCGTATCCTGCGCTGCCAGCCGCTGTGCGAAGGCGGCATCGATCCCGTGCCCGAGCGCTTCGCGTGGTGGCCGCGCCGAACGAAAGGAGAATCCGCGAGCGATGACTGACTGGCTGATCACGAATGCGGAAATCGTCAACGAGGGACGACGCGTGCACGGCGACGTCGCGATCCGCGGCGGTCGAATCGATCACATCGGAAGCAGCATCACCGCGCGGCCGAACGATCGCGTGCTCGACGCGAAGGGCCGCTGGCTCCTTCCCGGCATGATCGACGACCAGGTGCACTTCCGCGAACCCGGCCTCACGCACAAGGCCGACATCGAGAGCGAATCGCGAGCGTGCCTCGCCGGCGGCATCACGAGCTACATGGAGATGCCGAACACGAGGCCGCCCGCGACCGATCGCGCGGCGCTCGAAGCGAAATACGCGCGCGCGGCCGAGGTCTCGCGCGTCAACTACTCGTTCTATCTCGGCGCGACGAACGACAACCTCGAAGCGATACGCAGCCTCGATCCGCTCGCGGCGCCCGGCATCAAGGTGTTCATGGGCGCATCGACCGGCAACATGCTCGTCGACGATCCCGCGACGCTCGACGCGATCTTCCGCGAGGCGCCGGTCCCGATCATCACGCATTGCGAGGACACGCCGATGATCCTCGCGAACGAAGCGAAAGCACGCGAGCGCTGGGGCGATGACATTCCGGCCGACCAGCATCCGCTGATCCGCTCGCGCGAGGCCTGCGTCAAGTCGACGACGCTCGCGATCTCGCTCGCGAGGAAGCACGGAACGCGCCTGCACGTACTGCACATCTCGACCGCCGACGAATGCGCGCTGTTCGAGCCGGGGCCCGTCGCCGGCAAGCGCATCACGGCCGAGACCTGCGTGCACTACCTGCACTTCACCGACGCCGATTACGCGCGGCTCGGCAACCGCATCAAGTGCAACCCCGCGATCAAGACCGCGGCCGACCGCGACGCGATCACGCGCGCGCTCGCCGAAGGCCACCTCGACGTGCTCGCGACCGATCACGCGCCGCATCTCGCGAGCGAGAAGGCCGAGCCGTACGTGCGCGCTCCGTCGGGCCTTCCGCTCGTGCAATACGCACTGCAGTGCGCGATCGAGCGTGTGCTCGAAGGGAAGCTGACGCTCGAGCGCGTCGTCGAAGCGGTCTCGCACGCGCCGGCGACGTTGTTCAACGTGCGCGAGCGCGGATTCATCCGCGAAGGGTTCCACGCCGATCTCCTGCTCGTCGATCCGTCGAAGCCGCACACGGTGACGGCCGGCGACGTGCTGTCGAAATGCGGCTGGTCGCCGTTCGAGGGCCATACGTTTCAATCGAGCATCGCGGCGACCTTCGTCAACGGACAGCCCGCGTGGCAGGACGGGACGCTCGACGACTCGGTGCGCGGGATGAGGCTGGAGTTTGCGCGGTGAGTCGAGGCTGGTCGCCGCGAAGCCTTTCCATATCGTCGTCCGCGCGAAAGCGGGGACCCAGCGCCTTGCGTTTACGCGACGAGAAGCAAAGGCGCTGGGTCCCCGCCTTCGCGGGGACGACGATGTTGTTGTTTGCGATCGCTTGCGGAGCTTTTTCGCCGGATGCGGTATCGAAGTTTCCACCCTCGGTTTCCCAAGGCGCCCTCGTCATCGGCGAAGTCCCTCCAGGCGCCGAGGTCCGTTACGGCGATCGCAATCTTGCGGTGACCCGCGATCACCACGTCGTCTTCGGCGTCGGTCGCGACGAGAAAGGCCCCGTCTTCGTCGACGTGCACGAACGCGGCGGCGAGCACGAGCGCATCGAGATCGCCGTGACGCCGCGCGACTGGCCGATCGAGCGCATCGAAGGCGTGCCGCCGGCGACCGTCGAGCCGCCGCCCGAGATCGCGGCGCGCATCAAGCGCGAGCAGGCGCGCGTCGTCGCCGTGCGCAGCCGCAACGACGCGCGCGACGATTTCCTCGAGACGTTCGTCTGGCCGGTCGAGGGCCGCATCAGCGGACGCTTCGGCAACCAGCGCGTCTACGTCGTCAAGGGCAAGGACGTGCCGAAGTCACCGCATTCAGGCATGGACATCGCCGTGCCGCAGGGAACGCCGGTCAAGGCACCGGCTTCGGGCATCGTGACGTTCGCCGATCCCGATCTCTATCTCACCGGCGGCACGATCGTCATCGACCACGGCCGCGGCGTCAGCTCGAATTTCCTGCATCTCTCGCGCATCGACGTGAAAGTCGGCCAGCGCGTCGAGCAAGGCGACATCGTCGGCGCGGTCGGCATGACCGGCCGCGCGACCGGCCCGCATCTGCACTGGGGCATGAACTGGTTCAACGTGCGGCTCGATCCGCTGCTCGTGGTCGATTCGCCGGCCGCGCATTGATTGTGTCCGCTTCGAGCGCCGAGATCGTAATGCGAGGATGCGGGCGCCGGGCGCGGCGCGAATCCTCGATGCGTTGAAAGCACGACGCCGCGTCCTGCGCCCGCGCTCCTGCTAGTCGGCGTCCGCAGCGCCGAACCCGCCGGCGACGCCCTTCGTCGCGATCGCGACGGCATCGTGCGGATGCAGGCTTTCGTGATGCGCCGCGCGCACGCGGAAATCGGCGATGCGCTCGTCGGCGTCGAGCGCGTTGCGGATGCGGCGCGCGGAGTCTTCGCAGAACATCAGGTTCTGGCCGTTCGCGAGCGCGAATGCCTGCTCGTCCTCGCGCTTGACGGCCGTCTGCACCGGCGTCGCGAGCGCGTGCTCGATGCGGTCGATCAGCTCGACGATCGGGAAATCGAAGCCCGGCGCGAGCCGGACGCGCACGTCGGCCGTGCTGCGCTGGCTGTGCGGCGTCGCGACGATGCCGCCTTCGCTGCCGAGCCAGGCGAGCATGTCGTCGCGACCGATCGACGCGCGATCGGCGAAGTCCGTGGCGAATCGTTCCTGGATCAACTGGCGCGCGAGCGCGGCCGACGCGGGACACGTGCTCGAATACTCGACGGCGACGCGAAGCTCGGCGACGAAGCGATCGCCCGAGAGCAGCGCGCCGATCTCGACGGGATACGCGCGCCAGCCGCTGTGCGCGCTCGCGAGCGCAGGACGCCGCACGAGATGATCGAAACGGATGCGCACTTCGGCGCTCGCCGAAAGTCCGGCGTGCGAATCGAGGAAATCGCGCAGCAGGCGGCGCAGCGCGGCGGGAGTCACCGGTTCGGCCGAGAGATGGCGATCGAGCTCGAGGTAGAGGCGCGACATGTGGATGCCGCGCGCATCGGGGTCGTCGAGCGAAACGAAGGCCGCGACGCGTGCGCTGACACGCTGCGCGATGCCGTCGTCCTGCGCGATCAACACCGGCATCTCGATCATGTCCATGCCGACGCGGGCGAGACTGCCGCCGATGCCGGGCCGCGCCTCGGTGGCTACGTCGGGCAGGATGCGCCGCGTGTTTTCGCGTTGGGACATGACGACTTCCATTCCTGATTGTCGTCATTCCCGCGAAAGCGGGAATCCACTTCGGCAATGGATGCCCGCTTTCGCGGGCATGACGTCTATTTCGGGTGCCGTTCTATCTGCGGCCGCGCCTTGCGGGACTCAATAGCCTAGCAGGCGCCGCAGATGCACCCAATCGGGGCGATGCCACTTTTCATCGGCGCGAACGCCGCGCGGCACGCCACGCCGCCCAGGTCATCGGCAGCGAAAGGCGCATCATCGCGTCGCGCAGCGCATCGAGCGGAGCGGAAGACGCCGCCGCTCGCGACGCGCGGATCGCGTTCGCGCCGGCCATCGCGCCGCGCAGCGCACCGATCGGCCGCTCGCGCGTCGCGCTCGCCGAAAGACGTTCCGACACCGTCGCGAACCATTCGCGCAACGCCGCCTCGCGCGCCGCGGATGCATCGGCGAGATCGCCGCGCGCAAGGCGATGCCGCGCGAGCAGGTCGAGCGGCAGCGGCAGCTTGCCGTCGCCGAGGACCTGCGCGAGCGCGGCCGTTTCGCGCAGCGCGCGCGTCGCGGCGAGCGTCGCGGCGATCGCTCGCGCATCGGTTCCGAACAGCGTCGACTCGACCGTCGCCAGCGGCGCGTACAACGTGTCGTAGCTGTCGAGTAATGCCGTCGTGTCTGCTGGCGGCTCCGGATCGCGCTGCGCGAGCGCGCCGACGATGACGTCGTGCCAGACGCGTGTCGGAACGGCGGCCGTGGCGAGCCGATCCGCGAGCGCTTGCGTCAGCGGATGCCGCGCCTCGCCGCGCGCTGCGCGCGCGAATTCCTCGGCCCACCACTGGAGCTTCACCGCCGCCGGCTGCGCTTCGCGGATGCCGAACGCCGCGTGCTCGATCTCGAAGACGAGGCACGCGAACGCGCTCGCAGCCGAGCGGTCGTCGCGCACGAACGCGAGCGCGAGACCGAACTCGGGATACGCCGCGGACCATTTGGCCTCGAAGCTCGCGACTTCGGCCGACGCTTCTTCGCTCACGCGAACCCGAGCGCGCGCGGCAATGCGGAAGGCGCATCGACGACGCGATCGGCGCCCCATGCGTGCGGATCGCCGCCGTCGAGATAGCCCCACGCCGCTGCGACGGTCAGCGCGCCGGCGGCGCGCCCTGCCTGCACATCGCGAAGATCATCGCCGACGAACGCCGTCGCGAACGCCTCGACGCCGGCGAGCTCGCAGGCGCGCAGCACCGGCGCGGGATCGGGCTTGCGCACCGAAAGACAATCGCCGGTGACGATCGCGGCGCAGCGCGTGTGCAATCCCATCTGCTCGAGCAAGGGCCGCGTCAGCCAGCCGGGCTTGTTCGTGACGACGCCCCAGGCGATGCCGCGCGATTCGAAGTCTTCGAGCACGTCACCCATTCCGTCATAGAGCCGCGTGTGCACGGCCATGTTCGCCGAATAGATGTCGAGGAAGCGCGGCAGCCACTGATCGATCATCGTCTCGTCGGCGCCCGGCAATCCGCGCCGCAGCATCGCGCGACCGCCGGCCGAGACGACCTCGCGCACCCGCGCGGCATCGGGCGGCGGCGCGCCAAGCTCATGGCACAACGTCTCGACGGCGATGACCAGATCCGGCGCGGAATCGATCAGCGTGCCGTCGAGATCGAACAGCACGGCGCGCGGCGGAGGGAGCGCGCTCATGCCGGTTTCTTCGCGCACGCGAGATAGTTGACGGCGACGCTTGGAGTCAGCCACGCCTTCCGCGAAAACGGGTTATACGCGATGCCGGAGACGTCCTCGAGCACGAGCCCGGACGCACGAAGCTCGGCCGCGATCTCGCTCGGCTTCAGGAACTGCTCGTAGTGATGCGTGCCGCGCGGCAGGAGTCGCAGCACGTGCTCGGCACCGAAGATCGCCGCGCCGAACGCGAGCGGCGTGCGGTTCAGCGTCGACAGGAACAGCCTGCCGCCCGGCTTCAGGAGTGCCGCGCACGCGCGGATCACGCTGCCGGGATCGGGCACGTGCTCCAGCATCTCCATGCACGCGATCACGTCGAACGCAGCGGGCATCTCGATCGCGAGCGCTTCGACGCTCGTCTCGCGATAGTCGACCGCAAGACCGCTCTCGTGGAGATGCAGTCTCGCGACGTCGAGCACGGCCGGCGCGAGATCGATCGCGGTGACGTTCGCGCCCGCTCGCGCGAGCGATTCGCTGAGGATGCCGCCGCCGCAGCCGACGTCGAGCGCGCGCGCTCCCTTGAGGTTCGCGCGATCTGCGATATAGCCGAGCCGCACGGGATTGAGATCGTGCAGCGGCCGCGATTCGCCTTCGGGATCCCACCAGCGCGCGGCAAGACGATCGAACTTCGCGGTTTCGGCGGGGTGCACGTTCGTGCTCATGGCATCAGCATAACGCGGCGCATGCGGTGGCCGGGGTTTTCAGCGATCCGGATCGCCGGCATTCCCTACCCTTCCGCCAGACGCTCGCGCCAGCGGCGCGCCTTTTCGCGCACTTCGTCGAGATCGAGATCGGCCGCGACGCCGTCGCGGACCTTGCGCGCGCCGGCGATCCAGACATCGCTGACCTGATGCCGCCCCGTCGCATAGACGAGCTGCGAGATCGCGTTGTACATCGGCTCGGTCTCGATCGCGTCGAGGCGGACGGCGACAAGATCGGCCTCTTTGCCCGGCACGATCGAGCCGATGCGCTCTTCCCAGCCGAGCGCCTTCGCGCTGCCAAGTGTCGCGGCGCGAAGCGCGCTCGCGGCGTCGAGAGCGCTCGCGTCGTTCGCGACGGCTTTCGCGAGCAGCGCGGCCGTGCGCATCTCGCCGAACAGGTCGAGATCGTTGTTGCTCGCGCAACCGTCGGTGCCGATCGCGACGTTGACGCCGGCGCGGCGGAGCTTCTCGACCGGACAGAATCCGGACGCGAGCTTCAGGTTCGATTCGGCGCAATGCGCGACCGAGACGCCGTTCTCGGCGCACGCCGCGATCTCGGTGTCGAGGAGCTGCGTCATGTGCACAGCGATCAGATGATCGTTGACGAGTCCGAGCGAGCGCATGCGCGCGAACGGACGCATGCCGTGCTCGCGCTTGGCGTCCTCGATCTCTTGCGCCGTCTCGTGCAGATGGAGATGCACCGGGATGTCGAGCTGGTCGGAGAGCATGCGGATCCGCGCGAAGCTCTCGTCGCTGACCGTGTACGGCGCGTGCGGCGCGAGGCTCGTGCCGATCAAACGCTCGCCGCGGAATTCGTCATGGACCGCGAGACCTTTGTCGAAATATTCGTCGCGGCTCTTCGCCCACGCGCTCGGAAATTCGATGATCGGGATGCCGACCATCGCGCGAAAACCGAGTCGCCGATACGTCGCGGCTTGGACATCCGGGAAGAAATAGTTCTCGTTGCAGCAGGTCGTACCGCCGCGCAGCATCTCGGCGATCGCGAGCTCGACGCCGTCGCGCACGAATTCGGGACCGATCGCTTTCGCCTCGGCGGGCCAGATGTGCTCCTTCAGCCAGCGCATCAGCGGCAGGTCGTCGGCGATGCCGCGCATCAGCGTCATCGCGTTGTGCGTGTGCGCGTTGACGAGGCCCGGGATCAGCGCGTGCTCGGGCAGCTCGATGCGCTCGCGCGGCGCGTAGCGCGTGCGCGCATCGGCGCTCGGCAGGATCGCTTCGATGCGACCGTCCGCGATCGCGACGGCGTGGTTTTCGAGGACGACGCCGGGCGGCTCGACCGGGACGAGCCAGCGGGCTTCGATGAGCGTGTCGATCGCGACTGGAGTTCCGGACGCCATCAGCAAAAATCCTTCGTCATTCCCGCGAAAGCGGGAATCTAGCGCCTTTGTGCGTCACAAAAATAGCTGAGGCGCTGGGTCCCCGCCTTCGCGGGGACGACGACCGTATGGCTACTTCACTCGCGAAACGTACTCGCCCGTACGAGTGTCGACCTTGATCTTGTCGCCCTGCGGCACGAACAGCGGCACGCGGACGACCGCGCCGGTTTCGAGCGTCGCCGGCTTGCCGCCGCTGCCGGCGGTGTCGCCCTTGACGCCGGGATCGGTCTCGGTGATGACGAGCTCGACGAACGTCGGCGGCGTCACGGTCAAGGGTGCGCCGTTCCAGAGCGTCACGATGCAGCTCTCGTTGCCCTTCAGCCACTGCGCGGCGTCGCCCATCGCGGTCTTGTCGGCGGCGAGCTGCTCGTGCGTCTCCGGATGCATGAAGTGCCAGAACTCGCCGTCGCTGTAGAGGTATTCGAGATCGGTGTCGACGACGTCGGCCGCCTCGACCGAGTCGGTCGATTTCATCGTCATCTCGACCGTGCGGCCGGTCTTGAGATTGCGGTACTTGACGCGCGTGAACGCCTGGCCCTTGCCCGGCTTGATGTACTCGGTGTCGACGATCGTGCACGGATAGCCGTCCACGATGATCTTCATGCCGTTCTTGACGTCGTTCATGCCGTAACCGGCCATTTCATCTCTTCCTGATTGGGTTTTTGCGATCTTCCCTGATCGCCGCTTGCGGAGCCCGCGAACCGTCGAACGGGCTGCGCGATCCGCAAGTCCAGAAGCGACCGTCCTGGCCGCACTGTTCAACAACAGCACGAAATCCCGGGCCCATGAAAACTTGTGGGCTAGAATGAGGGGTTTCCTGGCCGTCACGGCCGGACCCTAGCCCACTATGATACCCGCTAAACGTCTGCCGGCGCAGCCCGTGCGCTGGCAGGAGCTCTGGCGCGACGCGGTCCGCGATCCGCGCGAGCTGCTCGATCTCGTCGGCCTTTCGCATCGCGCGGATCTCGTCGCTGAAGACGCCGGATTCGCGATGCGCGTTCCGCGTGGCTTCGTCGCGCGCATGCGCAAGGGCGACGCGCGCGATCCTCTCCTGCTCCAGGTGTTGCCGCAGGCGGCCGAGCTCGGCGACGTGCCGGGTTTCACGCGTGACGCGGTCGGCGATCTCGCGTCGCGCGCCGCGCACGGCGTCTTGCACAAGTACGAAGGACGCGCGCTCCTCGTCGCGACCGGCTCGTGCGCGATCAACTGCCGCTACTGCTTCCGCCGGCATTTCCCATATGCCGAGGAGACCGCGGCCACCGGACGCTGGCAGGAAGCGATCGACCTCATCGCCGAAGACGATTCGATCCGCGAAGTGATCCTCTCCGGCGGCGATCCGCTTTCGCTCTCGACCGCGAAGCTCGGCGAGCTGACCGGCCGGCTCGCGACGATCGAGCACGTGAAGCGGCTTCGCATCCATACGCGGCTGCCGATCGTGCTGCCCGAGCGCGTCGACGACGAGCTCGAAGCGTGGCTCCGGCGCCTGCCGATGCAGCGCGTCGTCGTGCTGCACGCGAACCATCCGAACGAGCTCGACGGCTCGGTGGCCGGAGCCTGCGCGCGCCTCGCGGGGACTGGCACGACGCTCCTGAACCAGTCGGTCCTGCTGCGCGGAATCAACGACGACGCGGACACGTTGCAGGCGCTGTCAGAACGATTGTTCACATGCGGCGTACTGCCTTATTACCTGCATCAGCTCGATCGCGTCGAGGGCGTCGCCCATTTCGAGGTCGACGATTCGCGAGCGCGCGCGCTGATGGACGCGGTCCGCACGCGCCTTCCCGGCTATCTCGTGCCCCGGCTCGTGCGCGAGGTCGCCGGCGCCCCGTCGAAGACGCCGCTGTAAAGCCGGCCGGCCCGATGGAAATACGTGTCCGAATCCGGTAAATAGGTCGAGGCCGCGGCTCGCGACGCGGTTTGCCGATCACGACCGATCCTGCTTGCTCCGCGCCGATCCGTCCCGGCTGTCCGGCCGGCGGCGGCGCTCGCGACGGCTGCCAGTCCTGAAACCACTGCCCGATGACGAAGACCGACAACATCATCAAACTGCTGCTGATCGAGGACTCCGTCGAAGAGGCCGAGCAGCTGATCAGCGTGCTGCGCAACGGCGGCATCGCCGTGCGGCCGGCGCGCGCCGCGAACGAAGCCGAGCTCGAGGCCGCGCTCGAGCAACAGACTCCGGACGTGATCCTGGCCAATCTCGACTGCACCGATCTTTCGCTCGCCGAGGTCGCGGCGGCGGCGAGCCGCGGCGGCAAGGACGTCGCACTGATCGCGACCGGCCGCGGCCTGAGCGAGGACCGCATCGTCGCCGCGTTCGTCGACGGCGCGCGCGGCATCGGTCTGCGCGATCGTCCTGATCACCTGCAGATGATCGTGCGGCGCGAGTTCGACGCGCTGTCGACGCGGCGCAACGTGCGTCGCCTCGAGGCTTCCTTGCGCGAATCCGAGCGGCGCTGCGAGGCGCTGCTCGATTCCTCGCGCGATCCGATCGCCTACGTGCACGAGGGCATGCACGTGCGCGCGAACAAGGCTTATCTCGAGACGTTCGGCTTCGAGGATTTCGAGGACGTCGAAGGCATGTCGATCCTCGACATGATCGCGCCCGACGACGCCGACGATTTCAAGACGCTGCTGAAACGCCTCTCCAAGGGCGAGAAGCCGCCGCAGCGCCTCAACATCAAGGCGCAGCGCAGCGACGGCTCGACCTTCGACGCGACGATGGAATTCGCCGAAGCGAGCTACGAGGGCGAGCCCTGCCAGCAGATCACGTTCCGCCGCCAGACGATCGACGCGAACCTCGCCGAGGAGCTCGACGCGCTGCGCTCGAAGGATCTCGTGACCGAGCTTTTCAATCGCCAGCACACGATCGGGCAGATCGAGAACGCGACCGCGGCCGCCGGCGGCGGAAAGCTCGATCAGGCGCTGCTGCTCGTCGAGCCCGACAACTTCAAGCAGGTGCTGGACGGCGTCGGCATCGGCAACGCCGACGTGCTGCTCGGCGACATGGCCGGCCTTCTGCGCCGCCATCTCGACGAATCCGATGTCGCCGGCCGTCTCGGCGAGCACACGTTCGGCGTGCTCGCGACCGAGCGCGGAGCCGACAGCGTGCGTCAGCTCGCCGAGCGCCTGCGCAAGGCATTCGAGGAGCGCATCTTCGACATCGGCAAGCAGTCGCTGAGCCTCACGGTCAGCGTCGGCGGCTCGCTGATCGGCGAGAAGAACGCGAACGCGCAGACGCTGCTCGCGCAAGCGCAAGGCACGCTCCGCGCGGCGCAGGGCGAAGGCGGAAACCGCGTCGCCCTGTTCGACCCCGCGGCGCAGGACAAGGCCGCGGCCGAGAAGACGAAGCACTGGCTCTCGCTCGTCGACGAGGCGCTCGCGAACGAAGGATTCATCCTTTACTACCAGCCGATCGTCAGCTTGCACGGCGCCGAAGGCGAGTTCTACGAAGTGCTGCTGCGCATGAAGGGCGCGAAAGGCGAGATCCTGCCGGGCCACTTCCTGCCGATCGCGGAGCAGCACGGCAAGCTGCCGGCGATCGACCGCTGGGTCATCGGCGCGGCGATCCGATCGATCGCCGAGCGCGAGCGCGCCGGCCACAAGACGACGTTCTTCATCAAGCTGACGCCGCAATCCCTCGAGGATCAGACGCTGCTCGCGTGGATCGCGCAGCAATTGAAGAACGCTCGCCAGCGCGGCGACTCGCTCGTGTTCGAGATGCCGGAGAGCAAAGTCGTGACGAGCCTCAAGCCCGCGCGCGCGTTCGTCAAAGGCCTCGAGCAGCTCCATTGCGGCTTCGCGCTCGAGCAGTTCGGCTCGGGCCTCAACTCGTTCCAGCTCCTGAAGCACATTCCCGCGCACTATCTCAAGATCGACCGCAACTACATGGCGGAGCTCCCGAAGCACAAGGAGAATCAGGAGAAGATCAAGGAGATCTGCGACCAGGCGCACCACGCCGGGAAGCTCACCGTCGCCGAGTTCGTCGAGGACGCGGCGAGCATGTCGATCCTGTTCTCATGCGGCGTGAATTTCGTGCAGGGGAATTTCCTTCAGGAGCCCGAGAAGGTGATGGCGCACGGGTAGCGTTTGCGCCGTTCTGGTTTTTCCTTCTCTCGTTTGCGGGAAGGCTGCGCGATCTTTTCTTTCCCGCTTGCAGTGATCTTTCCCCTCTCCCGCTCGCGGGACTGCTCGCCTTTCCCTCTCCCGCTCGCGGGACGCTGCTCGATTTTCCCCTCTCCCGCTTGCGGGAGAGGGCAGGGTGAGGGCACGGGTGGTTCTACTTTTCGTGTCGTGGTTTTTTTGGTTTTTCGATCGTCAGCGTCGACGCGAAGACCGACTCACGTCCGTGTGGGTCTTGCCGGCCATCCTGGCCGGCGCGTGACTTTCTCTTGCTCGTGCAAGAGAAAGTCACCAAAGAGAACACGCCCTCGGTGCCCCGCCGGCGCTGCGCGCCGGTTCGCTACGGGCG
>DASZWL010000288.1:0-14138 GCA_035546695.1 Rhodanobacteraceae bacterium
GACACGAAGGACGCGCGCATCGTGCCCGACATGGGCGTGCGCGTGTCGTTCCTCGAGGAAGCGCCGAAGGACGGCGCCGCCGCGCCGCCACCGCCGAAGGGCGTGCTCGTGCCGCCGTCGGGCATCGTCGAGCGCGACGGCAAGAGCGTCGTGTTCGTCATCGACGGCGATCGCGCGCGACTGCATGGCGTCGCGCCGGGTCAGCAGATGGGCGACATGCGGCTCGTCGATGGTCTCGCGACCGGCACGCGCATCGTGCGCGCGCCGCCGACGGAGATGAGCGACGGATCGCGCGTCACGATCAAGAAGTAGCCTGATTTTCCCCCTCTCCCGCTTGCGGGAGAGGGCTGGGGTAAGGGCAACGTGGTTCGACGTTTCAGAGACGTCGAACCGAGGTCGTCCCTCACCCGGCCCTTCGGGCCGACCTCTCCCGCGAGCGGAGAGGTAACAACAGAAGGAGAGCCGCATGAGCGCACTGGTCGAAATCCGCAACGTCAGCAAGGTCTACGAGCGCGGCAAGCAGAAGGTCGAAGTGCTGCACCACATCGATCTCGATATCGCGAAAGGCGATTTCTTCGCGCTGATGGGTCCCTCGGGTTCAGGCAAGACGACGTTGCTGAATCTCATCGGCGGTCTCGATTCGCCGAGTGAAGGCAGCATCACGGTCGGCGGCGAGCGCATCGACAAGCTTGGCGAAGGCGCGCTCGCGAAGTGGCGCTCTTCGCACGTCGGCTTCGTGTTCCAGTTCTACAACCTCCTGCCGATGCTGTCGGCGCAGAGGAACGTCGAGCTGCCCTTGTTGTTGACCAAGCTCTCGGCCGCGCAGCGCAAGAAGAACGCCGGCATCGCGCTCCAGCTCGTCGGGCTTGGCGATCGCGCTTCGCACAAGCCGACCGAGCTTTCGGGCGGCCAGCAGCAACGCGTCGCGATCGCGCGCGCGATCGTGTCCGATCCCGACCTTCTCGTCTGCGACGAGCCGACCGGCGATCTCGATCGCCAGTCGGCCGAGGATGTCTTGAATCTCCTGCAGATGCTGAATCGCGATCACGGCAAGACGATCATCATGGTGACGCACGATCCGAAGGCGGCCGAGCACGCGCGGCATACGCTGCATCTCGACAAGGGGACGCTCGTGGAGAACGTCGCTCACGCCTGACCCGTCATCCCGGCGAAGGCCGGGATCCATTTTTGCTTTGCACGAAGATCAAGATGGATTCCGGCTTTCGCCGGAATGACGGAACTGGAGGCATGACATCATGAAATACTTCCATCTCGTCTGGGCCGCATTGTTCCGCCGCAAGACGCGCACGGTCTTCACGCTCCTGTCCGTGCTCGCGGCGTTCCTCCTGTTCGGCCTGCTCGATTCGGTGCGCAGCGCGTTCGCCGATGCGGGCAACAGCGTCGCCGGCGTCGACCGGCTCGTCACGATCTCGAAGATCAGCTTCACGATGCAGTTGCCGAAGAGCCTCTTGCCGCGCATCGAGGCGGTTCCCGGCGTCAAGGAAGTCGCGTATGCGAACTGGTTCGGCGGCGTCTATCAGGATCCGAAGAACTTCTTTCCGAACGAGGCGGTCAGCCCGAACTTCTTCGACGTCTTCGCCGAATTCAAGTTGCCGCCCGAGCAGCGCGAGACGTTCGTCAAGACGCGTACCGGCGCGGTCGTCGGCGAGGAGCTCGCGAAAAAGTTCGGCTGGAAGATCGGCGACAAGATCCCGCTCAACGCGACGATCTTCCCGCAGAAGGACGGCAGCAATACCTGGACGTTCGATCTCGTCGGCATCTACCGCGCTTCGGATCCGAAGCAGAAGAGCCAGGAGAACGTCATGTTCTTCAACTGGGATTACTTCGACGAGGCACGCCAGTTCAGCAACGGCAACATCGGCTGGTACATCGAGAAACTCGCCGACCGCAATCAGGCGGATCAGGTCGCGAAGGCGATCGACGCGCTGTCGGCGAATTCTGATCACGAGACGAAGACGCAGACCGAGCAGGCGTTCAACGCCGCGTTCGTCAGCCAGTTCGCCGACATCGGGCTCATCGTCGGCGCGATCATGGCGGCGGTGTTCTTCACGCTGATCCTCCTGACCGGCAACACGATGGCGCAAGCCGTCCGTGAGCGCGTGCCAGAGCTCGCCGTCCTCAAGACGCTTGGCTTCACGAGCAAGAGCGTGCTCGGGCTCGTCCTCGCCGAGGCCGTGCTGTTGCTCCTGATCGGCGGGCTCATCGGCCTTGCGATCGCCGCGGTCGTCGTCGGCGGTCTGCGCGTCTCGCTCGGCAGCACAATCCCGATGAATCCCGTCGGCGGTTCGATCTGGCTGCGCGGCATCGCGCTGATGATCGCGATCGGTCTCGTCGTCGGCGCGCTGCCGGCGCTGCGCGGCATGCGCCTTCGCATCGTCGATGCGCTGGCCGGCCGTTGAGGAGAATGCCCATGCGCGGATTGAAAAAATTCTTCGCCGGTTTCGGTCTCGGACTCATCGCGATCGCCGGCGTCGTCGTGCTGATGCTGCTGCCGTGGCCGGTGCTGGTCGTGCTCGTGCTCGCGCTCGCTGCGTGGATGGCGTTCACGCGGCGCGGTCGTCAGGCGTGGTCGGTGACCTGGGTCGGCATCTCGACGCTACCGCAGCGCCTCGGCGCCTCGTCGGTCGTCGTGATCGGCATCGCCGGCGTCGTCGGCGTGCTGGTCGCGCTGCTCGCGCTCGGCGAGGGTTTCCAGGAGACGATGAAGGAGACGGGTTCGGACGACACCGCGATCGTGCTGCGCTCGGGCGCGCTGACCGAGCTCAATTCCGTGCTCGATCACGACACGACCGCACTGATCGGTCAGGCCGCGGGCGTGCTGAAGGACGACGCAGGTCGCGCGATCTCCTCACCCGAGCTCGTCGTCGTCGCTTCTTTGCCGAAGAAGGCGAGCGGGCTCGATGCGAACGTCGAGATCCGCGGCGTCGGCGAGGAGGTCTGGAAGCTCCGGCCCGACGTCAGGATCATCGAAGGCCGCACGTTCAAGCCGGGCCTTCGCGAGCTCATCGTCGGCAAAGGCGCGCTCGCCGAGTTCGACGGCACCGGGATCGGCTCGAAGCTGAAGCTCAACAGCCAGGAATGGACGATCGTCGGCACGTTCGATGCCGGCGACGCGCACGATTCCGAGCTCTGGGGCGACGCGGACGTCGTCGCATCGACGTACCGCCGTGGCTCGAGCCGGACGACGGTGCTCGTGCGCCTGACCGGAGCCGACGCGTTCGATGCGTTCAAGGCCGCGATCGCGAGCGATCCCCGGCTCAAGGTCGACGTCAAGACGACGCGCGCGTACTACAACGAGCAATCCGAAGGCCTGACCAAGCTCATCAGGATCCTCGGCACGACGATCGCCGTGATCATGGGCATCGGCGCGATCTTCGGCGCGCTCAACACGATGTACGCGGCGGTCGCGACGCGCGCGCGGGAAATCGCGACGCTGCGTGCGATCGGCTTTCGCGGGCTGCCGGTCGTCGTCTCGGTGCTGCTCGAGACGATGCTGCTCGCGCTCGCCGGCGGCGTGCTCGGCGCGCTGATCGCCTGGGCGCTGTTCAACAACTACACGGTGTCGACGCTCGGCAGCAACTTCAGTCAGGTCGTGTTCGCGTTCAAGGTGTCGCCGGCGCTGGTCTGGAGCGGGCTCAAGTGGGCGCTCGCGATCGGCTTCATCGGCGGATTGTTCCCGGCGTTGCGCGCAGCGCGGCTGCCGGTGACGACGGCCTTGCGCGAGCTCTGACCGAGCGAGATCAGCGCCGCAGGATTCAGCGCCGCTGATGCGAGCACGCGCGTCAGCGGCGCTTCGCATTCCGCGCGCGCGGAATGTCCGCACGCTCCCTGAAAGGCCGTACTACGACGATGGATCGGTTTGTTGCCCAAGGCCTCGGGCGGCCGATCCGAACGTGGGACAAACCTCAAGGAGCAACAAGACATGAAATCGAGAATCTTCCTGTTTGGAATGGCGGCGCTCTGCTCGGCGCCTGCGATGGCCGGCGTCATCATCCATGACGCCATGCGTTTTCCGCCGGGTCCGACGATCTGGGCCATGTTCGTGCAGCTTTTCGGAGGGTGATCGAACGCGGATCGGGGCCGGAAACGGCCCCGATTCGCAACGGTATGCCGCACGCCCGGGCGACGCGCAGGCAAGCTCGGCGCCGAGGACCGATTCAGCGCCGCTTGTCCGTCGCGAATGCGATCAGCGCGACGCCGGCGAGGATCACCGACATCGCGACGACATCGAGCGCATGCACGCGCTCTCCGCCGAACAGCGCGCCGATGACGACGGCGACCGGCGGATTCACGTACGCATAGCTCGTCGCCAGCGCTGGCCGCACGGTGTTGAGCAGATAAAGATAGGCCGTGAATGCGACCAGCGAGCCCATCGCGGCGAGATACGCGAGCGCGGCCGTCGACGACAGCGTCGGTACATGCGGGAACCGCTCGCCGCTGAGCATCGCGCCGACGAGAAGCACGGTGCCGCCGGTCAGCATCTGCGCGGCGGTGTTCATCGCCGCGGGCGGCATGTCGCGCCGCCGGCTCCAGACCGAGCCGAATGCCCACGACATCGCCGCGACGAGCAACGCGATCGCGCCGAGCGGAGCGCCCGCCATGCCGCCACCGAGGTTCAGCAGCACGACGCCGGAAAAGCCGACCGCGAGGCCGAGCCATTCCCTTCGCGTCGGCCAGTGTCCGTAGGCGCTGCCGAACGCGGCTGCGAAGAGCGGCATCGCCGCGACCGCGACCGCTGCGAGACCCGAGGCGACGGTCTGCTCGGCGTAGCAGACGAGCCCGTTGCCGAGCCCGAGCAGCAGCGTGCCGGTGATCGCCGCGTTGATCCATTGCGCGCGCGTCGGCGCGGGCATGCCACGCCAGCGCAGGAACGCGTAGAACACGCCGCCGGCCGCGAGGAAGCGCGTTCCGGCCATCAGGAACGGCGGATAGCTTTCGAGCGCGACGCGGATCGCGAGATAGGTCGAGCCCCAGATCAGATAGAGCGCGACCAGCGCCGCGGGCACGAGTACGCGCGGGCCGGGTAGCCTCGCAGCCGCGGCCGCGGTTTCACCGTCGCAGCAGGTCGAATCGTTCATGGCGGGTCCTTCGCGCCGGCCGGTGCAACAGTTCGGCGAGTATGCAGGATAGTAGGGTTTTGGCTCCGGCGAAGACCCATGCGCCGGAGTTGCGATGGATCCATTTCGCGATGGCCCCACACCACCATCGACACATAGGGTGGACTTCAGCCCACCTTTTTCCTGGGCGATTCAAATCCCGCCCATGCGTTTCGAGAATGGTGGGCTGAAGCCCACTCTATGGAACGGACGCGGCTTGCGCGATCGGCGCTGTCAGCGCGCGCGCGTGTCTTCGACGATCTTGAACTCGCCTTCGATGATGCCGCCGGCAGCAGCCGGGCGCGAAGGACGTGGCGTCGCGGCGCTCGGCGACGGGCGTGAGAGTGTCTTCGCGAGCAGCACGATCGTGCCGCCGACGACGAGTGCCGCCGCGGCAAAGAGCCCGAGCGCGACGACGATCGCAAGCGCCACCGCACCGGCGACGACAGCCACGAGCCGCGCCAGCGGGTGACGGGCACGCGTTCGCAAGCGCCAGCGGATCATGCGGATACCTCGTATGACAGAATGCCCGCGCGGGCGGACAGGATTCCGATCTTGGGTTTCCCTCCGCAGCCGACAAGTGCCGAAAGCAATTCCCGCGTCCGTTTCCCGATGAGCGATTCCGCATCCGCCGCGCTCTGCCGCGTCGCCGACATTCCGGACGGCGACGCGATCGGCGTTCGCGTGCCCTCGTCGAGCGGCGGCTTCGATTTGATCCTGCTGCGCCGCGGCGATCGCGTGTTCGCGTACCACAACGAATGCCCGCACGCGGGACGAAACCTCGATTTCGCGCCCGGGCGTTTCCTCGTCCGCGACGCCCGCATCACCTGCGCGGTCCACGGTGCGACGTTCGCGGTCGAATCCGGCGCGTGCCTCGGCGGGCCTTGCCGGAACGGGCTCGTCGCGATGCCGGTCGATATCGTCGACGGCGAAGTGCGGCTGCGCTGAATATCGCCATCCGTCATCCCGGCGAAGGCCGGAATCCAGCGTTTCGGCTTTGCCTGAGTTCGGCGGCAGGACGGACAGCTGGATCCCAGCCTTCGCCGGGATGACGGAGAAAGGCAGTAACAAGGGGGATTGCGATCAGCCGCGTCCGAACACTAGATTCAGCGCAACCAGCGTCGTCACGAGCATCAGCAGCGTCAACGGCACGCCGACGCGCAGGAAATCGCGCGATCGGTAATTGCCGGGACCCGCAACGATCGTGATGACCGGATTCGCGCTCGCGATGATGAACGTGTTCGATGTCGAGATCGCAACGAGCATCGCGTACACGGCCGGATTCCCGCCCGACGCGAGCGCGACGTTGATCGCCATCGGCACCATCATGACCGTCGCGCCGACGTTCGAGACGACCTGCGAGAAGAGAAGGGCAAGGATCGCGACGACCGCCTGCAAGCCCCACTGAGGCCATGCGCCGAGATAGCGCAGCACTTCCTGCGCGAGCCAGGCGGCGGCGCCGGTCGAATCCATCGCCCAGCCGAGCGGGATCAGACAGGCGAGCGTGAAGATCGTCTTCCAGTTGATCGCGCCGTAGGCTTCGTCCATGTTGAGGACGCCGGTCAGCAGCATGCCGACCGCGCCGACGAGCATCGCGATCGAGAGCTTCAGGTCGGTGAAGAGCCCGAGCCCCATCGCGAGCGCGAAAAAACCCGCGGCCCACCAGATCTTCGCGGGGCGTTGCTCGTCCTTCGGATAATCGGTGACGACGACGAAATCGTGCGATTCGCCCGCGCGCGCGAGATCGCGCCAGAAGCTGTGCAGCACGAGCGTGTCGCCCTGGCGCAGCGCAACCTTGCGCACGTCCTCGCGGAACACCTGCTCGCCGCGGTTCACGGCGAGCACCGAGATGCCGAAGTTCTTGCGCAGGCGCAGCTCGCCGACGTCGCGCTTGAGCCACTTCGAGTTCGGCGGAATCACGACTTCGGAGATGCCGGCGCGTGAGGGATTGAACATGTCGGCGAAATTGCGAAGCCTGGGCGAGATCGCACAGAGCTGGTTGTTCGCGAACTCGGCGACGTCCTCGCGCTTGCCGAGCACGCCGAGCACGCTGCCGACCCAGATCATCTGGTCGACCGGCGGCGCGAGCCTCGCCTCGTTGCCATTCTTGAGCGCGAGGATCAGCGGGGCGCCGCGAAGCTGCTCCGCTTCGCCGACGCTCATGCCGACGAGCGGGCTCTCGGCCGTCACGGTGAGCTCGATGACTTCGCCGTCGATGCCGTAGGTCTCGGCGAAGTACGTCTCGGTGCGGCCCGGCGTGACCTTCTGGCGCTCTTCTTCGTCCTGCGGCAGCAGCTTCTTCGTGAACGCGGCGAAATAGCCGAGACCGACCAGCAGCAGCGGGATGCCGATCGGCGCGATCGCGAACAGCGTGAACGGACGGATCGTCTGCGCGCCGGGCGGAAGGTTGCGGTTCGCGCTCGCGATGAGATCGTTGAGCAGGATCAGCGGCGAGTTCGAGATCATCGTGATGTTCGTGCCGCAGAGGATCATGCACGCCATCGGCAGCAGCAATTGCTTCAGCGGAATGCCGGTGCGCGAGCTGACGCGGCTGACGACCGGCACGAGCAGCGTCGACAGCGCCTGGCTCTGCAGCACGGCCGAGAGGCTGCCCGCCATCGCGTTGACGAACAGCGAGACGCGCGCCTCGATGCCGCCGGCGGCGCGCAGGATCAGCGATGCGGCTTTTCCCAGCATGCCGGTGCGGTCGAGTCCGGCACCCATGATCATGACCGCGATCAGCGAGATCACCGCGTTGCCGGCGAAGCCTTCGAAGAGCTGCTCGACCGGGATCAGCCGCGTCACGCCGATGACGACGATGACGAGCAAAGCGAGGAGATCGCCGCGAATCCATTCCAGCACCAGCATCACGACCGTGAACGCCAGGAGGCCGAACACGAGCGTCATGCTGGGAGTCAGTGTCAGGCCGGCGGTTTCCATCGGGGCGGAATCTTGTTATCGGCCGTCGGCGCTCAGTGCCGCGAGGCTCGCGCGTCAGGTGCGTTCATAGACGAGGTCCCGGACGCCGTGGCCGAGCTTCAGGCCGCGACGCTCGAAGTGCGTGTCGATGCGCCGGCCGGGTCGCGCTCCCGCAGCGGCGTCGTGCGCGTGAAGGCGCCAGCCGGCTGCGTTGTCGAGCACGTTCTGCATGTGCTCGGCATAGTCCGCCCAGTCGGTCGCCAAATGCAAGCGGCCGCCGCGAGCGACTCGCGATGCGAGGAGCGCGACGAAATCGGACTGGATCAGCCGACGCTTGTGATGGCGCTTCTTCGGCCACGGATCGGGAAAATAGATGCGTACCTCGTCGAGCGACGCCGGCGCGATCTCGTGCGAGAGCACCTCGACCGCATCGTGCCGATAGACGCGCGCGTTCGCGACATTCGCGTTCGCGAGCGCGTTGAGAAGGCGCCCGACGCCGGGCCGATGCACCTCGATGCCGATGAAATCGCGCTCGGGCTCGCTGACGGCCGCGTGCAGGAGCTGCTCGCCGTTGCCGAAGCCGATTTCGACGACGAGCGGAGCGGTGCGGCCGAAGACCGTCGCGAAATCGCGCGGCGCGCCTGCATAGTCGAGCCCATAGCGCGCCCAATGATCGTCGAACGCGCGTTGCTGAGCGGGTGTCGTGCGGCCCTGTCGCAGGACGAAGCTGCGGATGCGGTTGTCGTGGAGGACGGGCTCGGTCATTTTGTCGGGTGGGCTGGTCGGCGGTCAGCGGTCAGCGGAAAAAAAAGCAGATTCATAGGGTGGGCCTTGGCCCACCCACCAGGGTTTCGGTCCGGCGTGGACGTGCGGTGGGCCGAGGCCCACCCTATGGGTGGTCTGTTTTTACGTGCGGCGCGATCATGCGATCCGCCCATCGAGCGGACTCGACGCCGACGCATACCGCTTGCGCGGAATCCTTCCCGCGCGGAACGCCGCGCGACCGGCCTCGACGGCGAGCTTCATCGCATGCGCCATCAGCACCGGATCCTTCGCACCGGCGATCGCCGTGTTCATCAGCACGCCGTCGCAGCCGAGCTCCATTGCGATCGCGGCGTCCGAAGCGGTGCCGACGCCGGCGTCGACCAGCACAGGCACGTTCGCGTTCTCGACGATCTCGAGAAGGTTCCAGCGATTCTGGATGCCGAGCCCCGACCCGATCGGCGCCGCGAGCGGCATCACCGCGACGCAGCCGATCGCTTCGAGCTTTCGCGCGAGGATCGGATCGTCGCTCGTGTAGACCATGACGTCGAAGCCGTCGGCGACGAGCGTCTCGGCTGCCTTCAATGTCTCAACGACGTCGGGAAACAGCGTCTTCTCGTCGCCGAGCACTTCGAGCTTGACGAGCTTGTGCCCGTCGAGCAGCTCGCGCGCGAGGCGGCACGTGCGCACGGCGTCGTCGGCCGTGTAGCAGCCCGCGGTATTCGGCAGGATCGTGTAGCGCGACGGCGGCAGCACGTCGAGCAGGTTCGGCTCGCCGGGGTTCTGGCCGATGTTCGTGCGGCGGATCGCAACCGTCACGATCTCGGCGCCGGCGGCTGCGGTCGCGCGCGCGGTCTCGGCGAGATCCTTGAACTTGCCGGTGCCGGTCAGAAGACGCGAGCGATAGCGCCGGCCCGCGACGACGAGCGCGTCGTCGAGCGGAGGCGACCTGTCTGGCAACGCATTCATCGAGCCTGTCCTCGTGCGGCGCCGGATTCTCGGACGCTTGCGCTCGGCGCAGGCGAACCGTCGCATCCGGCGACGGTGGAAAAGAAAGCGGCGGCTCAGCCTCCGCCGATCGCGTGCACGACCTCGACGTGATCGCCGCTCGCAAGCGTGCGCGCCGCATAGTCGCTGCGCGGCACGATCTCGCGGTTGATCTCGATCGCGACACGGCGCTCGGCGAGCCCCGCCGCCGCGACAAGGTCGGCGAGCGTGGAGCCGCTTTCGACGTCGCGGTCGCAGCCGTTGAACACGATTTTCATGATGCGATTCTAGCAGGCCGTCGGCGATGCGGCCGAGATCGCGTCTTCGTCGAAACGGCGGCGCAGCTCGTGCGGGTGCTCGAGAAAACGGCGCCGCGTTTCGCGCGGCGCCGTTCGTTTTTGCAGATCGGGACTTGCGTCCTCAGCGGTGATCGTCGTCGTCCTTCTTCTTGTTGCTCTTCTCGCGCGAAGGCGGCGGCGCCCGATGCTCCTGCTGCGCTGGCGCGCTGTGCTGCACAGGCGCGCTGTGCTGCACCGGTGCCGTCCGCTGCATCGTCTGCGGCGGCGGCGAAGAGTGCTGCGTCGTCTGCGGGGGCGCCGAGCGCTGCACGGGCTGCGATGTCCGCGGCGGCGTGTATTCGCGCTGCGCCGGCTGGGACGGCTGCGCGGTCCGTTGCGGAGTCGTCGTCCGCGGCGTGTAGCGCTCGGACGCCGGCGGCGCGGAGACCGCGCGCTGCGGCTTTTCGGCCGGCTTCGTCACCGTTGTCGGCGCACGACGCTGCACGCTCTCGGTCGGCGTCGTGGTGCGCGTAGTCGGCGGCGTGGCCGTGCGAGTCGTGGCCGGCGACGACGAACGCGTGGTCGGTGGCGTTGCCGTGCGCGACGGCGGCGTCGCTGTCGTCGTCCGCGAAGGAGGCGTTCCGGTCGTCGCGTCGCGGTGAGGAGCGAAGCGCGAGGACGGCAGTCCGTTCGCGTTCGGGTTCTCGCCGCGCGATGGCGTCGTCCTCGCGTTCGGCGTTGCACGGTCGTTCGGTGTCGTCCGAGTGTTCGGAGTTGTCGTCGCGCGCGTGTTCGGCGTCGTCGGCGTGCGCACGGCCGGATTCGCGGGCGTCCCGCGCGTCGGCGTTGCGCCGGTCGCCGGCGCGCGTGCCGGCAGCGGCTTCGGCGCTGCCGCGTTCTGACCGACAACGCGCACGCGCGACGGCTGGCCGCGATTCGCGGCGGCAGCGCCGGCCGCACCGGCGGCCACGGCAGTCGGCGCGGCGATGCGGCGCAGCTCAGTCCTAGCGAGCGGCTGGCCGTTGTTGCCCTTGATCGCCTGGATGCGCGTCGCGACCGGCGCCGGCCGCGGCGGCGGCGCCGTGCGTGCGATGACCTGGCGATTCAGCGTCTGCGCTGCCGGCTTCGCGCGCGCGACGGGGCGCGCGCCAACGAAGCTCGCGCGCTCGGGCGCGATCCCGACGCGGCTGACGACGTTCGCGTTGCGCAACTGGCTTGCGTTGACCTGCACGCGCGCCGCGTTGACCGGCCGTGCGCCGATGAACGCCTCGCGCGAGACGGCCGTGACGGCGGCGGTGTTCCGGCGATACGCGTAATTCGCGTTGTTGATCGGCCGTCCACGCGAATAATCGTTGTAGACGTTCGTGATGTACGTGTTGTTGATGATCGTCGTGTTGCGCACGTTGACGTTCGTGAAGTAGTTGCGCGAGGTGCGATACCACGGCACGTAGACGTCGCGGGGGCCGAGCGGGAACCAGCCGACCGGGCCGCCGGTCGAGACGCTGACGCCCCAGCCCGCGCCGCCGACGAACGCGACCATTGCCGGCGCATAGACCGCGCGCACGTGGCGCGGACCCGGGCACCAGCCCCAGCGGTTGCGCACGTAGACCCAGCGTCCGTAGTGAAACGGTGCGAAGCCCCAGGCCGCGTTGTCGACCCAGGTCCAGCCCCACGGATCGATCCACGACCAGTGCCCGTAGCGGTACGGCGCCCAGCCGGTCTCGACCGTCGTCGGGTACCAGACGTTGCCGTAATCGGGCTCGTCGTTCCAGCCGCCGTAGTCGTCGAGATCGGCATAGCCGATGACGCCGTCCGAAACGTAGTTGCTCGACACCGATTTCGCGTAGCGGTTGTTGCGCGATTCGACCCAGTTGTCGAAATCGTCGCCGCGCGGGATGTCCAGCACTTCGTAGTCGTTGAGCACCGAATCGTGGAATCGGTACGACTGCCCCGAACGCACGCTGTAGCTCGCGTTGTTCTCGCCGTAGACGTCGCCGGCGCCGTCGAATACGGTCACCATCGTCGAGCTTCCGTCGGGCGCGATGTCGACGCGATACGCGCCGGGCTGCGTCACGACGAACGCGAGCGTCGGCGTGTCGACCTCGTAGCTCTGGCCTTCGAACACGCGGCGCACGGTAAGACTCAGCGTGCCGCCGGTGAGCTCGGTCTGCGCGACGTTGTCGTCGAGATTCAGGATGTCGAACGAGGATTGCGAGTCCAGGCGCAGCGTCGCCGCACCGACTTCCATCTCGACGCGCGAATCGCGATCGGTATAGAGCTTGTCGCCGGTGCCGAGCGGACGGTTGAGATTGGCCTCGACCCAGTCGTCGTCGCCGGACGGCTGGAAGCTGACGTCGCCGCGCAGGTAGCTCAGGCGCGCGACGCGATCGGGCGGGTCCTCGTCTGCGAACGAGGGGCCGGCGACGATGAGGAGCGCCAATCCGAGCAGGGCAGGAATTGCCTTCTGGATGGAGCGACGCGTTACGGACATGGATTCTCTCTCCTGTTGCCTACGCCAGTGGCGGTTGCGGCGGGGTTGATCCCCTGGAACGACTTGCGCCGCCCACCGCTGACAGGCTGGGGCCATATCAGCGTAGGCGGGCTGAATGCGCGCCTTCCGGTTCGCGGCCTTTGCGTTTGCTGAACATCGAATGCTCAGCGGCGATTCAGCGCGTTCCCCTGACACGTTCCCTTCCCGCGACGAGACCGTCTTGCGGCCGCGGCGGCGGCCCCGCTACGCTGTTCCGGCGCGGGTGTCGTCTAATGGTAAGACAGCAGCTTCCCAAGCTGCGAACGTGGGTTCGATTCCCATCACCCGCTCCACTCTTCCCGGTACCCGGAACGACCCTCTCCTTTCGAGATCGACGGCGATGCAGTCCGCGGAACCGCTCATCCTCGGCTGGCGCGAATGGCTCTCGCTGCCGGCGCTCGGCGTCGGCGCGATCAAGGCCAAGCTCGACACCGGCGCGCGGTCGTCCTCGCTCTGCGTCTCGTCGATCGAGCCGTTCGAGCGCTCGGGACGCCTGCACGTGCGCTTCATGCTGCGCACGCGACGCCGCGGCGGGCACTCCGTCGCCTGCGAGGCAACCGTCGTCGACCGGCGCCCGGTGACCGATTCCGGCGGGCATACATCCGAGCGCTGGTTCATCCGCACCGAGATCGTGCTCGCTGCCGAGCGGTTCGAGGCCGACATCAATCTGACCGACCGGCGTGCGATGCTGTTCCCGCTGCTGCTGGGACGGTCGGCCCTCGGCGGCCGCTTTCGCGTCGATCCGGCCCTCTCGTACACGCATGCGCGGCCGGCTCCGCGCCGACCGGCATGAAGATCGCGATCCTCTCCCGAAACGCGCGGCTCTATTCGACGCTCCGCCTCGTCGAGGCGGGACGCAAGCGCGGTCACCGCGTGCGCGTGCTCGATCCCTTGCGCTGCTACATGCGCATCGCGGCGGGCGCGTTCGAGGTCCACTACAAGGGGCGCACGATCCGCGATCTCGATGTCGTGATCCCGCGCATCGGCGCATCGGTCACGTTCTACGGAACGGCCGTGCTGCGTCAGTTCGAGATGATGGGCGTCGCGACGCCGAATAGCGCCGAGGCGATCCTGCGCGCGCGCGACAAGCTGCACGCGCTGCAACTGCTCGCGCGAGATGGCATCGGTCTTCCGACGACGGTGTTCGGCGACAATCCCGACGACACGGCGGATCTTTTGAAGATGCTCGGCGAGCCGCCGCACGTCATCAAGCTCAACGAAGGCGCGCAGGGGCAGGGCGTGCTGCTCGCCGAGAAGCGCTCCGCCGCGCAGGGCATGATCGAGGCGTTCCGCGGTCTCTACGCGAACTTCCTCGTGCAGGAGTTCATCCGCGAGGCGAGCGGCGCGGACCTGCGCTGCTTCGTCGTCGGCGGCAGGGTCGTCGCAGCGATGCAGCGTCAGGCGCCGGACGGCGATTTCCGCGCGAATCTCCATCGCGGCGGGACCGCGACGCCGGTCGAGCTGACGCCGCTCGAAGTCGAGATGGCCGTCCACGCGGCCGCGGTCATGGGGCTCGGCATCGCCGGCGTCGACCTGCTCCGCTCG
>DASZWL010000289.1:0-2672 GCA_035546695.1 Rhodanobacteraceae bacterium
CCTTCGCGCTTGATGCGCTGGTAGATCTCCTCGCGATGGACCGCCACGTCCTTCGGTGCGTTGATGCCTATCCGGACCTGATTGCCCTTGACGCCGAGAACGGTGACGGTGACCTCGTCGCCGATCATCAGCGTTTCGCCGACCCGGCGGGTCAGTATCAGCATGTGGAGCTCTCCTTACCTGTGGTCGGGTCAACGCCGCGCCGGTCCGCCATTGCCTTCACCTCGCGGACGACGCGAATTGCCCGGACACCGGGACCAGCCTCCCTCGCTGACCCCTCCCCTGAAGGTTCGACGTTCTATGCCGCAGCCGGACGATCGTCCGCCGGAATCGGCGCGCCGATACCTTGAGCGCTCCGATGGTAACGAACGCCTCAGGCACGCGCAATGAAAGCGGAAGCGCGGATGTGTAAGCGTCAGGCGGCCTGCGCGGAAATCCAGTCCGGCAGACCCGCGAGCGCGGAATCGAGCGCCGGCGAATCGACACCGCCGCCTTGCGCCATGTCCGCGCGACCGCCGCCCTTGCCGCCGATCTGCCGGGCGACGTGCGCGACGACGTCGCCGGCCTTGATGCGCTTCAGCGCGGTGCCGTTGACGCCGCCCGCGAGCGCGACCTTGCCCTCGCTCGCCGAAGCGAGCAGCACGACGCAATCGCCGAGCTTCTGCTTGAGCCCGTCGACGCCTTCGCGCAGCGCCTTCGCGTCGAGCCCGTCGACGCGCGCCGCGACGACGCGGAAATCCGCGACGGTATGCGCGCGGTCTGCGAGATCGCTCGTCGCCGAGCTCGCGGCCTTCGCCTTCAACGATTCGAGCTCGCGCTCGAGGCGCTTCTGCTTCTCGAAGACCTGACGCAGCTTGTCGACGACGTCGGAACCGCTCGTCGAAAGCAGATCGCCGATCGCATCGAGCCGCTCTTCTTCTTCGGCGACGTAGCCGATCGCCGCGGCGCCGGTCAGCGCCTCGATGCGGCGCACGCCGGCCGCGACGCCGCTTTCCGAGACGATCTTGAAAAGACCGATGTCGCCTGTGCGCGCGACATGCGTGCCGCCGCAGAGCTCGGTCGAGAAATCGCCCATCCGGAGGACGCGCACCTCGTCACCGTATTTCTCGCCGAAGAGCGCGAGCGCGCCGAAATCGAGTGCGGCCTGATACGCCATCTCGTGAACTTCGGCCTCGGAGTTGCGGCGGATCTCGGCGTTGACGATGTCCTCGATGCGACGAAGCTCGTCCGCCTTCACCGGCGTGAAATGCGAGAAGTCGAAGCGCAGCCGATCCGGCGCGACGAGCGAGCCTTTCTGCTGGACGTGCGTGCCGAGCACCTGGCGCAGCGCCGCGTGCAAAAGATGTGTCGCCGAATGATTGAGCACCGTCGCCTGACGACGCGCGCTATCGACTTGCGCCGCGAGCGTCTCGCCAACCGACAACGCGCCGCTCGACCAGCGTCCGACATGTCCGTGGAACACGCCGCCGAGCTTGATCGTGTCGCTGACCGCGAAGCGTCCTTTCGCGCCGATCAGCACGCCGGCGTCGCCGACCTGTCCGCCGGATTCGGCATAGAACGGCGTGCGGTCGAGGATCAGCGTCGCTTCGTCGCCGTCGGCGAGCGAATCGACGCTGCGACCATCGCGCACGATCGCGACAAGCTTGCAGTTCGCATCGCCGAGCGTGTCGTAGCCGAGGAACTTCGTCGGCGCGAGCGTTGACGCGAGTTCGGCCGGGAGACCGCCCCTGCTCTCGAACTGGCTCGCCGCGCGCGACTGCTCGCGCTGCTTTTCCATTTCGGCTTCGAAGCCGGCCATGTCGATCTCGAGCCCGCGCTCGCGCGCGATGTCGGCCGTGAGATCGACCGGAAAACCGTAGGTGTCGTAAAGACGGAACGCGTCGATACCGGCGATGCGCTTCGCGCTCGCCTTCTTTGCGACATCCTCGAACACCTTCATGCCCTGCTCGAGCGTCTCGCCGAAGCGATGCTCTTCCGCGCGCAATGCCTGCTCGACCATCGAGCGTTTCTCGGCGAGCTCGGGATACGCCTCGCCCATCTCCTCAACGAGCGGCGCGACCATCTTCCAGAAGAAATCGCCGCGCACGCCGAGCATCCAGCCGTGGCGGAGCGCGCGGCGGATGATCCGGCGCAGCACGTAGCCGCGTCCTTCGTTCGACGGCAGCACGCCGTCGACGATCAGGAAACTGCACGCGCGGATGTGATCGGCGATGACGCGCAGCGACTTGTTCTCGATATCTTTCGTGTTCGTCAGCTCCGCCGCGACGCGGATCAGATGCTGGAAGAGATCGATCTCGTAATTCGAATGCACGTGCTGCAAGACGGCCGCGAGACGCTCGAGGCCCATGCCGGTATCGACGCACGGCGCCGGCAGCTTCGAGAGCGTGCCGTCGGCGGCTCGATCGAACTGCATGAAGACGAGATTCCAGATCTCGATGTAGCGGTCGCCATCCTCGTCCTTCGATCCCGGCGGGCCGCCCGGAATGCCGGAACCGTGATCGTAGAAAATCTCGGTGCACGGACCGCATGGGCCCGTATCGGCCATCTGCCAGAAATTGTCCGACGCGAACGGCGCGCCCTTGTTGTCGCCGATGCGGACGATGCGCTCGCTCGGCACGCCGACGACGTTCGCCCAGATGTCGAAAGCCTCGTCGTCGGTGTGATAGATCGTC
>DASZWL010000290.1:0-4418 GCA_035546695.1 Rhodanobacteraceae bacterium
TAGATGAGATCGCGGTTCGCGAGATTCGCGCCGGTCAGCACCGACGGCATGCGGCCGTGCACGGTGTTGAAGCCGTGAGACTGGCCGAGGAAATAGTCCGGCGTCTTCGAGCTGCAGCCGATGCCCGAAAGCTTCGCGACGCGATGCGGCTCGATGTCGAGCTCCCAGCACGCCTGGATGATCGAGGCCGAGATCGAGTCATGGCCGCAGCCGGCGCAGAGCGTCGAGATCTTGCCTTCGTAATCGCGGCGCGTGAAGCCGATCGCGTTGCAGGCGAGCGCGGGATGATGGAGCTTCGGTTTCGCGATGTAGGTCATGGGCTCATTTCCGTCGCGTCGTTTCGAGAGCATAGCCGAGCAGCGCGCCGCCGAAGACCAGCGCGGTCAGCGTCCACACGGCGAAGAAGAGCGGCGTGTCGCGCGCGCGTTCCGGCGCGATCATCAGGAGGCCGCGAAACGCGAGTCCGGCGAGCTCGGCCGCGATTGCGACGCCGAGCCACGGCGAGCGGTCGCGTTGCCACAGGACGACGAGCGCCGCCAGCACCATCAGCGAGCCCGCGATCGGCGCGAGCTGTTGCAGGAGATCGATGAAGCCGCCGTGCATCGTCGCGCTCCTCAATCGCAGGCGCGCGCCGGATCCGGCAACGTGTCGGCACGGTATTTCTGCCGGTAGCCGTATTCGAAATCGGCGAACGCGCGCTTGTAGTCGATGCCGTCGACGTCGTAGTTGACGCCGCGGAACGCGTACGGCTTGCCGGGCTTGCCATTCGCGGGCTTCTCGAAATAGACCTCGATCTCGGCTGGTTCCTTCGGATGATTCTTCGGGACGATCGTCGCTCCCGCGCAGAATTCGCCGCCGGCATTGAGCGGATTCAGATCGTCGACGAGCTTGCAGCGGCCGCCGCGCCAAGTGATGCGCTCGGCCGTGTCGCCGACGACGTCGGCGAGCCACGTTTCGACCGCGCGGTCCGGGCCGCAGAGCTCGCGGCCGTAATCGATCTGCGAAAGCATCGCCGACTTCGCGGCCGCGATCAGCGTGACGGACGAGATCGCGGGATGCGCGCGTTTCGGCGGTTCTGCCTTCTTGGCGCTTGCCGTGGTCGCCGTCGCGCCGAGCAGCGCGGTCAGCGTGATGAGCGTGGAAATCCTCACGGGCGTTTCCCGTAATCTGCGGTGACTGCAGATACGGCGAACGGCGCATCGGCCGGACAACGTGCCGCTCATGCGACGCGGTCTCGCGCCAACGGCTGCACGGTGGCTTGGCGAATCGCCGCGCCGATCGCGCCGGCGATGAAACGTGCAGTGATCGGCGTGCCGTCGTAGTGCAACACCGGCACGAGCCGCGCGGGATCGATGCCGAACTCGTTGACGATCAGCGAGCGGAGCTGCGCATCGCGATTCTGCTCGATGACGAACACGTGCTCGTGCGCGTCGATGAACTCTGCGATCGAGTCGGCGAACGGAAATGCGCGGATGCGCAGCGTGTCGACGTGGAGGTCCGCTTCCTCGAGCACTTCGATCGCCTCTCTCATCGCCGGCGCCGTCGAGCCGAAGTAGAGCGCGCCGTATTTCGTCCGTTCCTTCGCCGCGCGCGCGATCGGCTGCGGCGCGAGCGATTTCGCCGTCGCGAATTTCTTCAGCAGGCGCTCCATGTTGTAGACATAGTCTGGCCCGCGCTCGGAATAGCGCGCGTACGGATCGCGCGACGTGCCGCGCGTGAAGTACGCGCCGCGCGCGGGGTGCGTGCCGGGATACGTGCGGTATGGGATGCCGTCGCCGTCGACATCCTTGTAGCGTCCGAAATCCTTGCCGGCCTCGAGCTCTTCGGCCGTCATGACCTTCCCGCGGTCGTAGGCATGAGCGTCATCCCATGCGAACGGCGCGCACAGGCGCTGGTTCATGCCGATGTCGAGATCGGTCATGACGAAGATCGGCGTCTGGAGCCGGTCGGCGAGATCGAGCGCGGCAGCGGAGAACTCGAAACATTCGTGCGGATCTTCGGGAAACAGCAGCACGTGCTTCGTGTCGCCGTGCGATGCGTACGCGCAGGACAACACATCGGCCTGCTGCGTGCGCGTCGGCATGCCGGTCGACGGGCCGCCGCGCTGCACGTCGATGATCGTGATCGGGATCTCGGCGAAGTAGGCGAGGCCGATGAACTCCGTCATCAGCGAGACGCCGGGGCCCGATGTCGTCGTGAACGCTCGCGCGCCGTTCCAGCCGGCGCCGACGATCATGCCGATCGACGCGATCTCGTCCTCGGCCTGTACGATCGCGTAGCGATGCTTGCCAGTGGCCGGATCGACGCGGAGTTTCTGGCAATACTTCTGGAACGCTTCGGCGAGCGAGGATGACGGCGTGATCGGATACCACGCGCAGACCGTCGCGCCGCCGTAGACGCAGCCGAGCGCGGCCGCGGTGTTGCCGTCGACGAAGATGCGATCGCCGACCGCGTCGGCCTTCTGCACGCGGATCGGCAACGGATGCGAGAGATGCTGCATCACGTAGTCGCGGCCGAGGTGCAGCGCTTCCTTGTTCGCGTCCAGCAGCTTTTCCTTGCCTTTGTATTGCTCGCCGAGCAGTTTCTCGATGACATCGGCGTCGATCTCGAGCAGCGCCGAGAGCGCGCCGAGATACATGATGTTCTTGAAGAGCTGGCGCTGGCGCGCATCGGTGTACGTGCGGTTGCAGATTTCCGTCAGCGGAACTCCGATGACGTTGATGTCCTCGCGGAATTTCGATTTCGGCAGAGGCTTGGTGCTGTCATAGAAAAGGTAGCCGCCGGGCTCGATTTCCTTGAGATCGGCGTCCCAGGTCTGCGGATTCATCGCGACCATCAGATCGACGCCGCCACGCCGGCCGAGATGGCGCTTCTCGTTGACGCGCACTTCGTACCAGGTCGGCAGTCCCTGGATGTTCGACGGGAAGATGTTGCGCGGGCTGACCGGCACGCCCATGCGCAGGATCGCTTTCGCGAAAAGCTCGTTCGCCGAAGCCGAGCCAGAGCCGTTGACGTTGGCGAACTTGACGACGAAATCGTTGATCGCGGCGATCGGTTTCATGCTTCGAAGCCCTCCCCTTCAAGGGGAGGGTTTGGGTGGGGATGGTGTTGGTTCGAGATGGGAGGGCGGCCCAAACACCATTCCCTCTCCACAGTTATAGGGTGGGCCTTGGCCCACCGCGGCGCTCGGTGGGCCGAGGCCCACCCTATGACAAATGGCGTCATGCGACTTTCCTCGCCGGCGTGCCGCGGCATGCCGGCCCCGCGTGCGTCATCTCGAGGAAAAACTTCTGCATGTCCCACGCGCCGGTCGGACACCGCTCCGCGCACAAGCCGCAATGCAGGCACACGTCCTCGTCTTTGACCATGACGCGTCCGGTCTTGAGCTCGCCCGACACGTACAGATCCTGCGTCGCATCCAGCGCCGGCGCCGACAGCCGATGCCTGAGATCGCTCTCGTCGCCGTTGCGCGCGAACGTGATGCAATCCATCGGACAGATGTCGACGCAGGCATCGCACTCGATGCAGAGGTTCTGCGCGAACACGGTTTCGACGTCGCAGTTGAGACAACGTTGCGTCTCCTTCCACGCGGTCTCGGCATCGAAGCCGAGCTCGACCTCGAGCTTCATGCTCGCGAGCGTCTTCGCCGAATCGGCCCACGGCACCTTGTAGCGGAGATCCGGCGACACGTCGTTGTCGTAGCTCCACTCGTGGATGCCCATCTTCTGCGAGATCGTCTCGACGGCCGGCGCGGGACGATCGTGGACATCCTCGCCGGACAGCAGCTTGTCGATCGTGACCGCCGCCTCGTGTCCGTGCGCGACGGCCCAGATGATGTTCTTCGGTCCGAACGCCGCGTCGCCGCCGAAGAGGACGTGCGGCAGCGACGACTGCATCGTCGTCTTGTCGACGATCGGCATGTCCCATTCGCCGTCGAACGCGATGCCGATGTCGCGCTCGATCCACGGAAATGCGTTTTCCTGACCGACTGCGATCAGCACTTCGTCGCAGTCGAAGCGCTGGTCCGGCTCGCCGGTCGGCACGAGCTTGCGGCGTCCGCGCTCGTCGCGGACCGCGGCGACTTTCTCGAACACCATGCCCGTCAGCTTGCCGTTCTCGTGCAGGAATTCCTTCGGCACGAGGTAATTGAGGATCGGGATGCCTTCGTGTATCGCGTCCTCTTTTTCCCATGGCGAGGCTTTCATCTCCTCGAAGCCCGAGCGCACGATGACCTTGACGTCTTCGCCGCCCATGCGCCGAGCCGAGCGGCAGCAATCCATCGCGGTATTGCCGCCGCCGAGCACGATGACGCGCTTGCCGACTTTCTCGACGTGCCCGAAATAGACCGACGCGAGCCAGTCGATGCCGACGTGGATGTGGGCCGCAGCTTCCGCGCGGCCCGGCAGATCGAGATCGCG
>DASZWL010000291.1:0-12978 GCA_035546695.1 Rhodanobacteraceae bacterium
CAGCGCTTCACCGAGCTTCTCAACGAAGGCGCGCGCGATCTCGGCTACGACAACGTCGGCACGATGTGGCGCGCCGGCTACGACATGTCTCCCGACGAATTCGCGAAGACGACCGACAGGCTCTGGTCGGAGGTCGAGCCGCTCTATTCCGAGCTTCAGTGCTACGCGCGCGGCAAGCTCGCCGAGAAATACGGCGATCGCATGCCGAAGGACGGCACGATTCCCGCGCACGTCACCGGCAACATGTGGGCGCAGAGCTGGGAGAACATCTATCCCTTGCTCGAGCCGTATCCCGGCGTCGGCAATCTCGACGTCAACTCGCGCCTCGCGGCCGAGCGTCAGGCGATGCTCGCCGCGGAGCGCAAGACGCTCAAGGGAACGCCGGCGCCGCTCGAGCTCGCGAAGCTGGAGCACGATGCCGACCTCGAGAGCGCGAAGAAGATGGTCCGCCGCGCCGAGGATTTCTACACGTCGATCGGCTTCCCGGCGCTGCCTGCGTCGTTCTACGAGAAATCGATGCTGCTGCGTCCGCGCGATCGCGACGCGCTCTGCCATGCGAGCGCGTGGCCGATGAACATGGGCGACGACGTGCGCATCAAGATGTGCATCCAGCCGACCGAGGAAGATCAGTACACGATCTACCACGAGATGGGCCACATCTATTACTACCTCGCGTACAAGAACCAGCGGCCGATCTTCCAGGGCGGCGCGAACGACGGCTTCCACGAGGCGATCGGCGACACGATCCGGCTCAACATCACGCCGGCGTATCTCGCGAAGATCGGCCTCGCCGGCAACGCCGCGGGCAGCGAGAAGGCGGCGATCAACGCCGAGATGAAGCTCGCGCTCGAGAAGGTCGCGTTCCTGCCGTTCGGACTCCTGATCGACAAGTGGCGCTGGGGCGTCTTCGACGGATCGATCGCGCCGGACAAATACAACGAAGCGTGGTGGCAGCTCCGGCGGAAATACCAGGGCGTTTCCTCGCCGGTCGCGGCGACGCCGGCCGACTTCGATCCCGGTGCGAAGAACCACGTGCCGACGAACGTGCCGTACATGCGCTACTTCCTCGCCGACATCCTGCAGTTCCAGTTCTATCGCGCGCTCTGCGACGCGGCGGGCCACAAGGGGCCGCTCTATCAGTGCTCGATCTACGGCAGCAAGGAAGCCGGCACGAAGTTCTGGAAAATGCTCGGCGAAGGCGCGAGCCAGCCGTGGCAGACGACGCTGAAGGAACTGACTGGCAAGGACGAGATGGACGCGAGCGCGATCATCGACTACTTCGCGCCGCTCGACGCGTGGCTCAAGGAGCAGAACAAGGGGAAGACGTGCGGGTGGTGATGTATTGACCGGCTTCCTTCTGTCCGCCGTGATTCCCGCGAAAGCGGGAATCCATTGGTTTGCATTGCGGGAAAGCAAGATGGATTCCCGCTTTCGCGGGAATGACGGCGATAGAGTCGGAGGACGGCTGCAATCGCGCGAACAACTGCAATGAAGTGCAGAGCGACGCTCGCTACACTCCCCACTTCCTCAACCACAGGCCACGCTCATGCCCCGCTGGATCAAGCTGCCGGACAGCCGCTTCATCGACGCGAACCGCGTCGCCTTCATCGGCAAGGTCGACACCTTCGCGCGCATCGACGAGGACGGCAACGACCTCGGTACCGGTTATGCGGTCAACATCGGCACCGATTTTCCGCGCGAGTCGCAGATCACGGTCGTCGGCAGCAAGGACGAGGTGTTTGCGGTGTTGAAGCAGTTGCTTGGGAATGCACCGGCGAGCGAGGCGTAAGCGCGGTCGGAGATGCGATCGTCGAAACGTTGATTCGAGCTTGCCCTCACCCTGCCTTCTCCCGCGCGCGGGAGAGGGGAAAGACCTTGCAGCTTCTCCCTCTGCCGCGCCGTTCCCCCTCTCCCGCTTGCGGGAGAGGGTTGGGGTGAGGGCAAGCTTGCGAAAACGCTCCGCCGGCTCCGTTCTTTGGTTGAAAACAAGAGCTGGATTCCGGCCTTCGCCGGAATGACGGATGAGAAGTCGAAGACTGGCGACACAAAAAGGGGCTGCCGAAGCAGCCCCTTAGTCGTTCCATGAAACACGAACCGCGCACGCGGTTCGCGCATGCATCCTATTGCACCGTCAACGTCACGTCGTCGAGCACGAATGACGTCTGCAGCGAGACATCTTCGGTGCCTGTGAACTTCACGATCACGGTCTGGCCGATGTACGGCGTCATGCTCGACGTGTGCACGACATAACCGTTCGCGTGATTGAGGTTCGACCACGTCGCGAGCGTCGCGAGCACGGTGCCCGACGTGTTCGTCACCTGCACCTTCAGCGTGTCGTACGCGGTCGACCCTGTCGTCTCGGAGGTGTCGACGTGCAGGTAGTACTGCAGCGTCGCCGACGAATAGCCGCTCGGGATCGTCACGCGCTGCGAGGCCGTGTCGGTGTGCGTGCGGCCGTAGCCGTCCATCCACGCGTCCCAGGAGCCGGCGTGCGCGGGCTCGTCGGTCGTGTCGTTGTTCGCGACGCCGCTCGACAGCGTCCACGGCGCGCTCGACGTACCGCTCTCGAAGCCGGTATTGCCGAAGAGCTGCTGCGATCCGCCGCCGCCACCCGACGTCACCGTGACCGGCTGCGACTTCGAATTCGGCGCGCCGTCGTCGTCTGTCACGGTCAGCGTGACCGTGTACGTTCCCGCCGCCGCGTACGTATGGCTCGGATTCGTCGCGGTCGACGTGCCGCCGTCGCCGAAGGTCCAGGAGCGCGACGCGATCGTGCCGTCACTGTCGCTCGACGCGTCGGTGAAGCTCGCCGTGAGCCCGCTCGTCGTGAACGAGAAGTTCGCGACCGGCGGCTGGTTCGTGCCGCCTCCGCCGCCGCCGAGATTGTTGATCGCGACGTTGAGGATCACGCTGCCGCGCCCGCTCGCGAAATCGTAGCCGGCGGCGGCGCTCTCGCCGTCGTTGTTGCCGGACGTGACGTCGTGGAAGTTGCTCGCGTCGAGCGCGTAGATGAGCGGCGGCGCGAAGCCGAACGACTGGCCCTTCACCGCGAGCACGCGCGCCCAGAGGCCGGCGAAGATCGGCGCGGAAAGGCTCGTGCCGCCGACCTGCTCGGTCGAGCCGTTGACGACGATCTTCGCGCCAGAGCTCGGGCTGCCGTCGAAAGCGACGTCGGCGACGCCGCGATGCGTGCCCGAGGCGAATCCGTTCTGCCAGCTCGGCTTCGGCTCGAACGTCGACGGGCTGCCGCCGGTCGCGCCGTTGCCGATCGAGAGATCGTTCCAGACGACTTCGCTGTTCCACGTCGTCGTCGACGCATCGAGCTTCGTGCCCGCGACGGCCGTGACGTATTGCGAGGCCGCGGGCCAGCTCGGCGTGACGCCGCCGTTGCCGCATTCGTCCGCGCCGTCGTCGCCGGTCGAGATCGAGAACGTCTGGCCCTGCGCGACCGCCTGCGAGAAGATCTGATCGTCGGTCGCGGCCGAGCCGTCGTTGTGCGCCGCGGTCTCGCACTCGCCGAGCGAGACGTTGATGATCTTCGTCGCGTTCGCGTTGACGACCGTGTTGAAGTCGGCCGTCAGGTTCGCGTTCGACAGTGTCGGGATGTTGTAGAAGATGATCTTCTGCACCTGCCCGCCGCCCATGCCGACGATGTCCTGGCTGTCGAGATTCCATTCGACGACGCCGCTCGTGTCCGAGCTCGTGCCGTTCGTGTTGACGGTCTGCGTCGTCACGGTCGGCAAGCCGTTGTTCGACGTGAACTGATTGAGGTCAGTGATCGTCTGCGTGATCTTGCCCTGTGTGATGATGCCGACCGGCGTCGCCGACGCGTTCGCGACGCCCGAGCCGCCGTAGATCGACGAGAACTCGGTCGGATTGTGGCCGGTGATCGCCTCGATCGCATTCGGATCCTGCACTCGCGCGAACGTGTGCGCCTGGTGCACGGTCTGGAGGCCGAGCACGGCGAGCACGATGTTCTGGAGATTCGCCGGAACGCGCACGTCCTCGGTGTTCGCGAAAGCATTGCGCCCGTCCGCAGTGCGCACGCGCGCGAGCGTGGTCTGGAACGCGGTCTGGACGATGTCGGCCGTGCCGTCGGCCGAGACGAGCAGCCGGTTCGGCGCGACGACGATGTTCGAGAAGCCCGCCTTCGTCAGGAAATCGACGACCGCCTGCGCGTCCGGCGCCGTCGGCGAATGCGCGGCGACGAATTCGTCGGGCGTCATCACGCGCTGCGTGCCTGCGGAGCGCGCGGCAGAATCGATGAAACTCGCGAGCCCCACGCTGTCGCGCATCTTCAGCGCGACCTCGATATGGATCGGCTGCGTGAACGGCACCATGCCGTCGATGGCGTCGCCAGAGCGAAGCACGGTCGCGTGCGTCGCTGTCGCGACCATGTCGGTGGCGGGCAAGCTCTGTGCGCCGTTCGCGATGCCGCCGAATGCCAACGCGGCGGCAGCCGACAGCGCGGTGCGCTGCAATATTCCAAGCGATCTTTGCATTACTGACTCCTTCAATAAATGCATTTGTGGATCGCCGAAAAAGCGTGCAGCGACGCTTGGCCGTATCGCCACCCAGCGCATCCTATCGGTCCCAGCACACCGATCGGCCAGCGGCAACGCGAGACGTCCCGTATCGGACGATTCGCGTGTCGCGGTCCCAGCACCCTCTCGCGGCGGATTCAGCGAAGCGAAGCGCTCCGCAGCGGACTTTCTAGTCCGCCTTGTCTTTCGCGTTCCTTTCAAGGCGCCGGCCGCCGAGTGAATGCGCCAACGGCGTCCCGAAATACGCGCGGCAGTGTTCAGCGCGATGAAGATCGCGTGAGGAGCCGTTTGGGCGAGGAAACGCGCGTGCCGGACGAACGCGACGCGGCGCTATTCGCGCGACGGCATGCCGAGCACGATCGGGTGGCCGGCTCCGTTCTCTCCGCTCGCTCGGATCAGCCAGTTGCCGTCGAAACCGGGAATCGCGACCGGATTCGACATCAGCGTGATCTGCGCGAGATTCGGCGGCGTGCCGGTATCGGTGAACTGCGCGATCCACGAGCGGCCGGCGAACGGGCCGATGTCCGCGCTCGCCGGACGCGAGCCGATGTTCGGCGCCGGATTCGTCAACGCGATCAGCACATCGCCCGGCCCCGTGAGAAGGATCGGCACCGGCAGTGCGATCTCGGTGAACTGGTTGATCGGCGCCGGCATCGTGTAGCCCTGGTACGCGCCGATCAGCACCGCGCCGTTGGTCGGATCGGTGTCGTCGTCCTGATAGATGTAGACGTTGACGTGATCGCCTTCGGCGTTCCATCCTGCGCCGTTGCCGAAGATCGTCGAGATCGACGTGATCGTGATCGGATAATCCGCCGGATCCGGCGTGAAGCGGTTCAGCCAGATCAGCGGGCAATACGACGGGCAGCCGGCTGCGAGAAAATCGCTCGCATACGAATCGATGCGGAACGTACAGGCGCCGTCGCTGCACGTGACGCCGAATGCGCCGCCGCCGGGATCGGACGAACCGGAAACCGCGACCGGCATGTGCGCATCGGGCGCGAGTCCGTTCGCTTCGTGGAACACGATGTCGGCGAACTGAGGACCGGCGAGCGAAGGATCGGTCGTCGCGGTGACGGCGATCGTCTGCGTCACCTCGGCATCGAAGCCGCTCCGGAACACCGTGTCGCCGCCGGCGCCACTGCCGTCGAACGCGAACGACGGCGGATCGACGACGATGTCGAGCCCGGCCGGCGCATCGACGCTGACGGTCCACGACGACGGCACCGGTAGCGCGTCGCGCAGCGTGCGCGTCCAGTTGCACGGCGCCGGCGCATCGCAGCCGCCGACGTCGCGAAGACTTGCGAGGTTCAGCGTGCGCGGATCGCCGCCCGTCGCGGGATCGGCCGCGCGATAACGCGCTTCGGTCTCGTCGAGCACGAATCCGGCGAGCGCCGCTTTCGTGAGATCGACGCGGCCGCTGCCGACGTCGTCGGGCGTCCACGGCGTCGTGCCGTTCTCGCCGGTGCCGTCTTCCATTGCGGTCAGCATCAGCGCGGATTTGACCTCCGAAGGCGACCAGCCGGGATGGACCGCGCGAACCAGCGCCGCCGATCCCGCGACGTGCGGCGAAGACATCGACGTGCCGCTGAGATAGCCGTAGTTGTTCTCGGCGCTGTCGAGCGCCGCGTAGATGTTGACGCCGGGCGCCGTGAGATCGGGTTTCGTGATCGAGGCCAGCACGTCGGGGCCGCGCAGGCTGAAGCCGGCGAGCACGTCACCGCGGATCGCGGCCGGCGTGAAGTCGATCGTGACCGGCGAAGGCAGGCTCGCGTCGATGAACGCGATGTACGCCTGCCCTTCGCTGCGCAGGATGCTGTACGCCGGCAGCGTCGCGCCGCCGACATTCAAATAGATGTAGCCGTCGGTGTTGCTGTAGACGATCGCGAGCACGGCGCCGGCCGCTTCGGCGTTGTCGATCTTCTCCTCGTACGCGCAGTTGCCGCGCGCGATCAATGCCGCGGCGCCGGCGAAATAGCCCGGCGGAAAGCCGCCGTTCGCGGTGCAGCCGATCGGATTCGCCGCGTAATAGCGGATATCGATGCCGCTCATCGGCTGGCCGACGTCGAGTCCCGAGCCCGGCGTCAGCAGGATCGTCTGCGTGTTCGACGGCGGCGTGCCGGGGCCGGTCGCGCTCATGTGGCCCGAGCCGGAGACGTTCTCGTCGTGCGTCGAAGCCGCGACCGTCGTCACCCATGGCGCGATGTTCGAGACGCGGCCGACCGGATCGGCACACCCGGCGCGCGTGTTGCCGGCCGACGCCGCGACGAAGATGCCGGCGCCTAGCGCATCGAGCCAGATGTCGTCGCCGTTGCTCCACGGCGATTCGCCGGGCACGCTGCCGCAGTTCGGGCCGATCGAGAAGTTGACGACGTCGACGCGGTCGACGATCGCGTTCTCGACGCCGGCGACGATCGCGTCTTCCGTGCAGCCGTTGGTCGGGCAGACCTTGTACGTGCGCAGTTGCGCGCACGGCGCGACGCCGGACATCGAATCGTGCTGCGGCGGCAGCGTCGGCGGAGGAGTCGCCGTTGCATCGATGCGATCGCCGACCGCCGTGCTGGCGGTGTGGACGCCGTGCCCGACACCGGGAGCCGCTTCGGGATCGTCACCGTTGCAGCGTCCGCTCGCATCGGTGCTCGTGCAGTCGAGCGCGCCGAGCAGCTTGCGATGCGTCGCGTCGAAGCCGCAGCTCGCGTCGTCCGCGAACGACGGATGCGCGGCGTGCGCGCCACTGTCGATGACGCCGACGACGACGCCCTGCCCACGCGTGCCGGCCGCGCCGGGCACGGCCGCTCCGCTCCAGACCGACGGAGCGCCGATGAATTCGGGACCGCGATACGTCTGGAGCTCGAACGTGCGCGCGGCGCGCACGGACGCGACGCCCGGAACGCGCGCGACGCGATCGGCCTCGTCCGGCGTCAAGGTCGTCGCGATGCCGTTCATCGTGATCGCGTATCGATGCGTGATCGAAAGATCGCGGCCGAGCGCCGTGGCGATCGCGGCGACGTGCCCGGCGCGCCGTCCTTCGAGCCACGCTCGATACGCCGTCGACGCCGCGGAGCGCGCGTCGAAGCGGACACCGCTCGACGGATCGGCCGCCGTCGCAGCCAGGCCTTGCGTGCCGCCGGCGTAGTGCAGCACGCCGGGCTCGTCGAAACGCACGAGATAGGGTTCGGGTGCGTTTGCGCGCTCGACGGACCAGGCGGCTGCGCCGGACGCATCGGAGGCCTGCGCGCACCGACCCGTGCCCGCGCCGCCGAGAAGAGTGGCGACGGCGGCGGCGAGTGCCGTATGGCGAACTGTGCGTCTCATCGGAACCCCGTCGGATCGCCGCGCGGTACGCGACGCCCCAATGAACCCTAGTGTGACGTCTCACAAGCAGGTTGAACGATCTCTTCGCGAAATCTTTCTTTGCCCGTCATTACGGCGTAGGCCGGAATCCAGCTTTTGAGGCTCTACGAGCTGGATCCCGGCCTACGCCGGGATGACGAGCAAAGATTACGCGAAGCCGCTCGCGAGCGGCTCTGCTCCTGCATGGCAATACGGGATTCCGAAAAAAAAGAGGCGGGGTTTCCCCCGCCTCTCGAGCGTTGCCTTGTGCGAATGCCTTACGGATTGCCCTGGACCGCGATGTAGATATGCGCGTCGGGGGCGAGACCGTTCGCCTCGTGGAACACGACCTCGGCGAACGTGATGGCCGTCAGCGGCGAAGTCGGTGCCGCCGTGATCGTGATCGTCTGGAACTGCGGCAGCGGCGGCAGCGGCGTGTTGTCGAATCCATCGCCGAACACGCGGTCTCCACCCGTGAACGCGAAGGTCTGCGGATCGACCGTCACGTTGACTCCGGTCGGCGCGTTGACGCTGACCGTCCAGCTCGTGTCGCCGCTCATCACGTTGCGGAGCGTGCGCGTGAAGCTGCACGAGGTGTCGCAGCTGAGATTGCGGCCGCTCGCGAGGTTCAGCGTCGTCGGGTCGCCGCCGATCGCCGGGTTGGCCGCGACGTAGTTGTCGTACGTCTCGTTCATGACGAAGCCGACGCGCGCCGCCTGGCTGAGATCGATGCGGCCGGCGCCGACGTCGTCCGGCGTCCACGGCGTCGTGCCGTCTTCCTCGTAGCCGTTCGTGAACGCGGTCAGCATCAGCGCCGACTTGATCTCGGACGGCGTCCAGTCCGGATGCACGGCGCGCAGCAGCGCACCGGAGCCGGTCGTGTGCGGCGCCGACATCGATGTGCCGCTCATGTAGGCATAGCTGTTCGAGGCGGCGTCCACGGCCGCATAGATGTTGACGCCCGGGCCTGTGATGTCAGGCTTCGTGATCGACGGGAACACGTTCGGACCGCGATCGCTGAAGCCGGCGATCACGTCACCCTGGACGTGCGCGGGCGAGAAGTCGACCGTGGTCGGCGTCGGATCGTTGCCGTCGATGAACGTCACGAGCGCCTGTCCGTCGGTCTGCAGGATACTGTAGGCCGGCAGCGCCGCCGCGCCGGTCGCCATGTTGATCACGCCGGCCGCGTTGTTGTAGATGATCGCGACCAGAGCGCCGGCGGCCTCGGCGTTGTCGATCTTCTCCTCGAACGTGCAGGTGCCGCGCGAGATCAGTGCGATCGCGCCGTCGAAATAGCCGGCCGGGAATCCGCCGCTGTCGGTGCAGCCGATTTCGTTCGTCGCATAGTGACGGATGGGCACGCTGCTGAGCGGCTGGCCCGGATTGACGCCGGTGCCCGGATTCAGCGAGATATTCTGCGTGTTGGCCGGCGGCGAGCCGGGGCCGGTCGCGCTGAGGAGGCCGGTTCCGGAGACGTTCTCGTCATGCGTCGACGCCGCCACCGTGATGACCCATGGGCCGAGGTTGGCGACCTTGCCGATCGGACTCGTGCAGTTCGCGCGCGTGTTGCCCGCGGAAGCCGCGACGAAGATGTTGGCGTTCAGCGCGTCGAGCCAGATCTCGTCGCCGTTCGTCCACGGCGATTCGCCCGGCGAGCTGCCGCAGGTCGGACCGATCGAGAAGTTGGCGGCGTCGACCTGATCGGCGATCGCGTTCTCGATGCCGGCCGTGATGGCCGCGTCCGTGCATCCGGCGATCGGACAGACCTTGTAAGTACGCAGCTGCGCGCATTGCGCGACGCCGGACATGAACGTGTGCGGCGCCGGAATCGCCGGCGGCGGAACGGCCGTCGAGTCGATCTTGTTGCCGGCCGCCGTGCTCGCGGTGTGCACGCCGTGGCCGTTGGTGTCGTCCGCTTCGGGATTCGAGCCGTTGCATCGACCGTCGACGTCGGTCGTCGAGCAGTCGACGGCGCTCAGGAGCTTGTGGTTGTCTGCGCCGAAGCCGCAGGTCGGATCGTCCGCGAACGACGGATGCGCGCTGTTGATGCCGGTATCGATATCGGCGACGACGACGCCCTCGCCGCGACTGCCGACGCCGCCCGGCACGGAGCTGCCGTCCCAGATCGTGTCGGCGCCGATGAACTCTGGGCCGCGGTACGTATCGATCTCGTACGAGCGCCCGAGCCGGACCGAGACGACGCCCGGAACCTGCGCGATGGCCGCGGCTTCCTGCGCCGAGAGATTCGCCGCGACGCCGTTCATCGTGATCGCGTAAACGTGCGTGACCGCGAGCGGATGGCCGATCGCCTGCGCGATCGCCGCGAGGTGGCTGTCGCGCTGCGAGCGCAGATAGCCCTGATAGGCCTGCGCCGCCGCGGTGTGAACGTCGAGCTTGCGCGAGCCGCTGGCGTTTGGTGCCGTAGCGCGAAGACCCTGCGTGCCGCCGTCATAGTGAAGCAGACCCGCCTCGGCGAAACGGATGAGGTAGCTCGAGTTGGACTGCTGCTGCGTTGCCGTCTGGCTATCGGTCGTGGTCGCGACCGCGTGCGCCGCCGGCGATGCGCTGACGCCTATCGCGAGGCTGATCGCCGACGCCAATGCCGTGATGCGAAACGAATTCCCCATGTCGATTGATCTCCACTCTCGGATGCATCGAAGAAGCGTGCATTCGGCGCTGAAGCCGGCACGACCCACAGGCGGATACCCAGAAACCCCTGCTGGAATTCGAGCTTATAGCACTGTCGCCCGGCCTGAGGAAGTAGGTTTGGCGGCGCTGTCGAGGATTTCCGACCGGGGACGGAGGAGCTACTGGCAAGCTTTTTTTTCCGACTGACAAGCCGGAGCTAACTTTCCGGCGTCGTAACGGCAGACGGACCCTACAGGGACCGATCTCTTTACTTTAGTGAAAGAACGCGACGACCTCACCGAGATCCCGGGTCCGCGGCAGCGGCGGCAGGCTCGCTAAAAACAGTTTTCCGTAATTGCGCGTCGAAAGCCGCGGATCGCAGAGCACGAGCACGCCGCGATCGTGCACGTCCCGGATCAGCCTTCCGGCGCCCTGCTTCAGCGCGATGACGGCGGCCGGGATCTGCCAGTCCGTGAAGGGGTTGCCGCCCGCCTCGCGCAGCGCATCGAGCCTGGCGACCAGCACCGGATCGTCCGGCGCCGCGAACGGCAGCTTGTCGATGACGACGACGCTGAGCGCCTCGCCGGCGACGTCGACGCCTTCCCAGAAGCTCGCCGCGCCGAGCAGCACGCCGTTGCCCGACGCGCGGAAATCGGTCAGCAGGCGATGCCGCGGCGCGGTGCCCTGCACGAACAGCGGAAACGCGACGCGCGAAGGCAGGATCTCGGCCGCACGGCGCAGCGCGCGATGCGAAGTGAAAAGAAGAAAGGCACGCCCGCGCGAGGCTTCGAGCACCGGCAGCACGGCATCGAGCACGCGCTCGACGTAATCCGGCGCGGCGGGATCGGGCAGCCCCGGCGGAAGATACGCGAGCGCCTGCCGCGCATACTCGAACGGACTCTCGAGCGAGAGCGTCTCCGGCTCCTCGAGCCCGAGCTGGCGCGCGAAATGCTCGAAGCGGCCCGCGACCGAGAGCGTCGCGGACGTGAAGATCCACGCGGCGTGACTTTGCCGACGCAACTCGCGCAACGGCTGCGAGAGATCGAGCGGCGTCGCGTGGAACGAGAAGCCGTGCGCGCTGATCTCGTACCAGTGCACGGAATCGCGCGCGGCCGAATCGCAGACCTCGAGCCAGCGCGCGACGTGCGCGAGCGCGCGCTCGTGCACGCTCGCGAGGCCACGGCTGCGCTCGGCGTGCGTCGACAATGCGTCTGCAAGCGCCGCGAGCGCATCCTGCAACGCGGCAAGCTCGCGCTCGACGGCCGCATCGCGCTCGACGTCGGCCATCGCGCCTTTCGCGGGAAAGCGGTCGAGCGAAAGGCGCGCGCGCTTGATCGCGAGAGTCAACGCGTCGACCGGCGCCTGCAAAAGCGCCAGCGCGCCCGCTACGCCGGCGCATTCCGTCAGCGCATCGCCGGCGAGCTCGGCGAGCTGGCGCGAGGACACCGACACCGAAAAGAACTGTCCCGCCAGCTCGGGAATCTGGTGCGCCTCGTCGAGGATGAACGCGTGCGCGCCGGGCAGGATCTCGCCGAATCCTTCCTGCTTGATCGCCAGATCGGCGAACAGCAGATGATGGTTGACGACAACGACGTCGGCCTCCTGCGCCGCGCGTCTCGCCTTGACGACGAAGCAGTCGTTGAACAGCGGACACTCGGCGCCGAGGCAGTTCTCGGTCGTCGACGTGACGCGCGGCCAGAGCGGCGAATCCTCGGGAATGTCGGCGAGCTCGGCGCGATCGCCCGAGCGCGTACGCTTCGACCAGGCGCGGATCGTCTCGAGATCGGCGAGCTGCTCGCGGCTCGCGAAGCGTCCTTCCTGCCGCGCCTGATCGAGCCGGTGCAGGCAGAGGTAATTCGCGCGTCCTTTCAACAGCGCGGCCGAGAGACGCGCACCCAGCACGCCGCGCACCTGCGGCAGATCGCGATGGAAGAGCTGATCCTGCAGCGTCTTCGTGCCGGTCGAAACGATGATGCGCTTGCCGGAAGTCAGCGCCGGCACGAGATACGCGAAGGTCTTGCCGGTGCCGGTTCCCGCCTCGGCGATCAGCATCTGCCGATCGGCGATCGCGCTCTCGACCGCATCGGCCATGCGCTGCTGCGATTCGCGCGGAGCGAAACCCGGAACCTCGCGCGCGAACGGGCCTTCGGGGCCGAGGAGGTCGGCTGCGGCGGAGTCGCTGACGGTCATACTCGCTCGTCGTTCCCGCGAAAGCGGGAACCTAGCGCCTAGCGTTCATCGCGCCGGAAAGGCGCTGGATCCCCGCTTTCGCGGGGAAGACGAATAGTGGCCGGGACGACGCCTAGTTTCACATCCTCACCGGCGGCGCAACGCGACATTCCTTGAGCCGCTGCTTCGCCTGCGCCTCGGTCGCGGGATCGTTCATGACGATGCGCGCCTCGACGACGGTCTGCCAGTTGCGCGCGCAGAGACTGCCGACCTTCGGACCGAGCGTGTAGCTCCGGATCGCGAGCGC
>DASZWL010000292.1:0-2410 GCA_035546695.1 Rhodanobacteraceae bacterium
CGAGAAAGGCGAGCGCAGGCTCGAAGGTCCGCTCGTCACGCAACCCGCGACGCGCGCCGATCTCACCGGCCTCATCGGCGGTCTTTATTGGAACCTCGGCGACTACGCGCGCGCCGAGCCGCTCATGAAGGAAGCCCTTTCTCTGACCGGCGAGCGTGCGGTACCCGACGAAGTGAAGGCGCGCAATCTCGCCACGGCTGCATGGATCGCGGCCGAGCGCAGCAGTTTCGACGAGGCGATCCGCTACGCGGGCGATGCGCTCCGCTTCGCCAAGCGCGCGGGCTCGATCGCGGCGCCGGAGCGCTCCGACGCGCGACGCGCGCTCGCGCAGGCGCTGACCGAAAAAGGCGACTCCGCGCGAGCCGAAGCGCAATTGCGCAAGCTGCTCGCCGACGATGTGGCCGAATACGGCGAGGAAAGCGTCGCCGCGGCGCAGGACTGGGCACTGCTCGGTCACGCGCTCGACGAGCTTTCGCGCTACGCCGAATCCGTGGATGCGTTCCGCAAGGCGCTCGCGCTCGATCGCCGTCTTCGCGGCGAGCGCAGCGCAACGATCGGCCAGGATCTCAACGATCTCGGCCTCGCGCTCTCGCACAAGGGCGACTACGCCGCGGCCGAGAAAGTGTTCGCGGAGTCACTCGACATCAAGACCGAAATCTACGGCGAAGCGCATCGCGAAACGCTCGTCGCGCGCGCGAATCTCTACATGGCGCAGGAGAAACAGGGTCGCTACGAAGAAGGCCTGCGCGGACGCCAGCAATTGCTCGACGATCAGGCGAAGGTGCTCGGCGACACGCATCCGGACGAGCTCGCGCGCTCGCACAACATGATCGGCCTCGACTTCATCATGCTCGGCCGCCCGGTCGAAGCCGAAGAAGCGCTGCGCAAGTCGATCGCGCTCTGGCGCACGGTGGAGGCGCCCGACTCGGATGTCGACGCGGCCGGTCCGCTCGGCAATCTCGCGTTCGCACTGCGCATGCAGGGACGCTTCGCCGATGCCGAGACCGCGTTGCGCGAAGTCATCGCGATCGAGCGCAAGCATTACGAGCCTTCGTCGGAATGGCTGAATCAAGATCGCGGTTTCCTCGGCGACCTCCTGCGCCTGCAGCACCGATATCCCGAAGCGTTGCGCGAGCTTCGCGAGGCGATCGCGGCGGTCGGATCGGCGGTTTCCGATGCCGATCCCGTGCTCGCCAAGCTCGAGGCGCAGTTGAGCGAAGCCGAGCTCGATGCGGGCCAGCCCGCGCAAGCGCACGAAACCGCGGCGGGCGCGCTCGCGATGGCGCGCACGGCGCTGCCGCCGCGCAACATCGGCCTCGGCCAGCCGCTGTTCGCGCTGGCCCGCGCCAAGCTCGCGCTCGAGCGCGCCGACGAAGCCGAGCCGCTGCTGCGCGAGGCGCTCGCCGTCAGAAGCCCGCCGCTGCGAGCGGACGATCTGCGCGTGCTCGAAGTCGAATCCTCGCTCGCGCAAGCGCTCGCAATGCTGGGTCGCGCCGACGAATCGCGCGCGCTTCGCGGCGAGATCGAGCCTTTGCTGAACGCATCGCCGTCGCCCTACGCCCGCGATCTGCTCGCGCGCTTCGCCGCGCGCTGAAGATTCCGGAGCTGCACCCGAGCGAGCCGTCGTATCGCGGCCGCGCAAGTGGCGAGGTTTTCCGCGCATTCGCGTATGTAGCAATGACCGGCGGCAAATGGGGAGCGGCACGATGCATCGCGGTTATGGAATCGTCTTCGGCTGCGCCATCGCGGCGAGCGCCGCAGCGCAGGACCTCGCGATCTACGACGAAGCACTACGCAACGGCTTCGTCGGCGACTACTCGTACGGCGGCGGCTCGGATTTCGCGAGCACGGCCGAGGCGCACGGCGGCACGCATTCGGTCGCGTTCACCGGCAACGACTTCAACGCGGTGTCGTTCACGAACCCGGACCAGACCTTTCCGCTATCGCAGTATCCCAAGCTGCATTTCTGGATCCACGGCGGCACGACCGGCGGACAATCGCTCGAGATCTTCGCCTGCACCGACGAGACGGCGACCACCTGCGCCGATGCGCCGCTCGACGGATTCATCGCCGGCGGCTCGATCGCCGCGAACCAGTGGCGCGAAGTCACCGTGCCGCTGACCTCGCCACCGCTCTCGATGAGCGGAGCGATCGGGCGCATCGATCTTCAGAACCAGACGACGCCCGGCGCGCAGCCGACGCTCTACATCGACGACATGAGTCTCGTCGCAGCCGGCGGAGGCGGCGGCGACGCGATCTTCGCGGACGGATTCGACACGCCGACGGCGGCGAACCTGCTTGTCGACGAGCACGACGTTCAAGCCGGCGGCATGACGAGCGACCGCTTCACGTGGAGCGATTCGTCCGGCCAGCCGCGCGTCGCCGTGCTCGCGCACAACGACGCCGGCGC
>DASZWL010000293.1:0-4668 GCA_035546695.1 Rhodanobacteraceae bacterium
GGAATCCGCGTCGCGGGCTCGGCCTGCGCATCCGCCACGCGGCGCAACGACGAGCCGATCACGAGCACGCCGATCAGAGGCAAGCTCGCCGCGCGAAGCACCGCAAGCAGCGCATCGACGAGCGGAAATGGCGGATCGCCGAGCGCATCGCCGCCATAAAGATGTTTCAGACCTGCGCCGAGCCATCGCGCGTGCTGCGACCAGTCGCCGGTGCGCGTCAGATGAAACGCGTCGAGCCCCGGAACCATCTGAAGATGCGCCAGCAACGCCTGGCGGACGATCCATCCCGCCCCAACCGCGAGCAGCGTTGCTGCCGCGAGGACCGTCGCGCCGCGTTCTTTCGCCTTCGCACGCAGCGCAATCGCGAGCGGAAGCACGAGATACGCGAGCGGGCGCATCGGATTCTCGGCCGTCCAGATCGCGAGCAGCACGACATAGGCCGCGAGCGCAACGCGAGCGCGCCGATTATTCGGCGGTGCGCGCAGCCAGACGAACGCGCAGGCGAGCGCCAGCATGAGCTTCGCCGCCATCAAGCCGTACGAGAGCTGCACGACGACGAATTCGCGCTGGAAGTGCGAATAGAGCGCGCCGGCGAGGCTCGCGGCGATCAGCGCGGTCGTCCAGCGCGCGCCCGCCGCGCGACCGAGCGCGACGACGGACGCGAAGAGGAACGCGAGCCCCGTTGCGTTGCCGAAGGCCAGCGCACGCGGCACGGCGCCCCAGGCCGCGACGAACGGCAGCGAGAACAGCTGCGGTCCGAGAATCCAGAAATCGCCGTTGCCGTAATACCAGTCGGCCGGCATCGGCGCTCCGGTTTCGAGCACATGCTGCGCGAGCCGCAGCGTCACGGCCGCATCGGCGCTGATGCGATCGCGGAAACCGTCGATCAGGAACAGGCCAGTGCCTGCGAGCAAAAGGCCGCAGGCAATGGCGGCGAGCGTCCGATCGAACACTTCGCCGCGTTTGACGTTGGCGCCGATATCCGATCCCCTTGTCGATACGAGAGATGTGGCACTGCAAGCGCTGCCGCATCATTATAGAAACGACCATGCAGGAACCACCACGGACGATGCGGCGATGACGACGCGATGCCTGTCGAAACCGGAACGAAGCGCGAAGTCGCGCGCGGCTCCGGCGGTGCGCGCGAAATGAGCGTACCGCCGACCGCGGAACGCTTCGCGCGATTGCGCTGGATGATCCGCATCTATCGGAATCCGTCTGCGCTGCTGCTGGTCGTGCAGCTCGCGGGACTTCTGCTCTATCCGTTCCTCGAGACTTCCGCCGCCGGCAGCGTCGCGTTCGGCGCGTTCGGCGTCGTCGTGCTCATCGTCACGATGAGCATGGTGCATCGCACGCGCGGCCATGCGCGCGCGGGGCTCGCGATCGCGGTCGCGGTCGTCGCGCTCAATGTTCTGCAGGCGCTGACGAAAAACGCGGCACTGGTGCCGTGGACGGCAGCGCTCGAAGCGCTGTTCTATTTCTACGCGGCGGTCTCGCTGATCCGCTACATGCTCGCCGACCGCCGCGCGACGACCGACGAGATCTTCTGCGCCGGCGCGACGTTCACGCTGCTCGCCTGGGCGTTCACATACATCTTCCTCGCCTGGCAGGCCGTGCAGCCGGGATGTTTCGCCGCCGCCGTCGACGCCGCGGCGCCGCGCACGTGGAGCGAGCTCGCCTATCTCAGCTTCGCGCTGCTCTCGAGCACCGGCATCGGCGACGTGATCCCGCTGACCTCGCAGGCGCGCGCGCTCGCGAGCCTCGAGATGTTCGTCGGGCTCATGTACCTGACGCTCGTCGTCTCGCGGTTGATCGGGCTGACCTTGCTTCGCCGCGACGAGCCATCGCCATGACGTCTTCGTCCGATTCCATTCCCGAGCGTGTCGAGACCGCCGGCAGCACGAACGCGCTGCCGATCGCGCCGGCGCTCGGCGTCGCGCTCGAAGCCGCGCGCATGCCGCGGCGCTCGACGCTGGTCGATCGCCGCGTCGTGCTCGTCGCCGCGATCGCCGTGCTGCTCGGCATCGCCGCGGCATTGATCGCGCAGGTGCTGACCGCGCTGATCGGCCTCGTTACGAACCTCGCCTACTACGGCCGCTGGTCGACCGCGTTCGTCGCGCCGGGCGGCAACTCGCTCGGCGCGTGGGCGATCCTCGTGCCGGTCGTCGGCGGACTCGTCGTCGGCGCGATGGCGCGCTGGGGCTCGCGCGCGATTCGCGGACACGGTATTCCCGAGGCGATGGAGCAGGTGCTGCTGAACGAATCGAAGATCGCGCCGCGCATCACGTTCCTGAAGCCGGTCTCGTCGGCGATCGCGATCGGCACCGGCGGACCGTTCGGCGCCGAAGGACCGATCATCGCGACCGGCGGCGCGCTCGGCTCGTTCCTGGGGCAGCTGCTGCACGTGACGGCGATCGAGCGCAAGACGCTGCTCGCGAGCGGCGCCGCGGCCGGCATGGCCGCCGTGTTCGCATCGCCCGTGTCGGCCGTGATCCTCGCGGTCGAGCTTCTCCTGTTCGAGCTTCGTCCGCGATCCTTGATTCCGGTCGCGATGGCGACGGTCGCGGCGACTTCGATCCGCTACGCGATCGTCGGCACGACGCCGGTGTTCGCGATGCCGGATGTCGCCGAGCCCGGCGGCGGCGCGCTCGCGTTCTATGTCGCGCTCGGCGCGCTGCTCGGGCTCGTCAGCGTCGGCGTCACGCGCGTCGTGTACTCGATCGAGGATGCGTTCGAGCGATTGCCGATCCACTGGATGTGGTGGCCCGCGCTCGGCGGCGTCGCGGTCGGCATCGTCGGCTGGTTCGCGCCGGCGACGCTCGGCGTCGGCTACGTCAACATCGAAGGCATCGTTTCCGGCCATTTCACGGCTGCGGCGCTCGTGTTCCTCTGCGTCATGAAATTCCTGTCGTGGTCGATCGCGCTCGGCAGCGGCACCTCGGGCGGCACGCTGGCGCCGCTCTTCACGATCGGCGGAGCGCTCGGCGGCGCGATCGGCTTCGGCGCCGTGGCGCTCCTGCCGCGGCTCGGCGTCGATCCGCGCATCGCGGGCCTCGTCGGCATGGCCGCGATGTTCGCCGGCGCCTCGCGCGCGCTGCTCGCCTCGGTCGTGTTCGCGTTCGAGACGACGCTGCAGCCGTTCGGCCTTTTGCCGCTGCTCGGCGGTTGCACGGCGGCGTATCTCATCTCCGCGCTGACGATGCGCAACACGATCATGACCGAGAAGATCGCGCGGCGCGGCGTGCGCGTGCCGACCGAATACGCGGCCGATTTCCTCGAGCAGGTGCTCGTGCGCGACGCGACCACGCGCGACATCGTGACGCTGAAGACCTCGGACGAGCTCGGCGAAGTGCGCAGCTGGCTCCATTCCGGCCGCGCCGAGGCGCAGCACCAGGGCTATCCCGTCATCGACGATCGCGGACGTCCGCGCGGCGTCGTCACGCGCCGCGACCTGCTCGATCCGGACGTGCCCGGCATCCGTCGCATCGGCGATCTGCTGACGCGCGCGCCGATCGTCGTGCACGAGCACCACTCGCTGCGCGAAGCCGCCGATCACATGGTCGAGCAGAACGTCGGGCGCGTGCTCGTCGTCGGTGCGGACGATCCGGACCGGCTGATCGGCATCCTGACGCGCGGCGATCTCCTCGCCGCGCACGCGCGGCGCCTGCGCGAGACGCACGCGGCCGGGCGGCACATCCGCGTGCGCCAGGCGCTGAAGCGCCGCTTCGGACGCAGTCCTGATTCGTGATCCGAGGGGCGCCGCCCAGCGCCGTCATCCCGGCGAAGGCCGGGATCCAGTTTTCTTCCAGCTGGATTGCGCTCTCAACAGAAACTGGATCCCGGCCTTCGCCGGGATGACGGCAGTTGATGCCCTTGGGGTCGATGCCGACCCGGGCAGCAAGCCTCAAACCGTTGAATCTCAAACATTCTTGACACCCGTTCCTTGCCCCATCCGCAAGCGCGATGGACAATACGCGCTCGTAAGCCTGCCTTTCCGATGATCGATCCGAACCGCTATCCGCTCCTCTCGCGCATAGAGACGCCCGAAGACCTCCGCAGGATTCCCGAAACGGAGCTCGACGACGCCGCACGCGAGCTGCGCGCGTACCTGATCGAATCGGTCGCGACCTCGGGTGGACATTTCGGCGCGGGGCTCGGCGTCGTCGAGCTGACCGTCGCGCTGCACTGGCTCTTCGATACGCCGCGCGACCGGCTCGTCTGGGATGTCGGCCATCAGTGCTATCCGCACAAGATCCTGACCGGGCGCCGCGACCGCATCACGACGATCAAGAAGAAGGACGGGCTCGCGCCGTTCCCGAAACGGGACGAAAGCGAGTACGACACGTTCGGCGTCGGCCATTCGTCGACGTCGATCTCGGCTGCGCTCGGCATGGCGATCGCCGCGCAGCGAAGCGGCGACGACCGCAAGATCGTCGCCGTGATCGGCGACGGCGCGATGGGCGCCGGCATGGCGTTCGAGGCGCTGAACCACGGCGGCGACGTCGAGCCCGACATGCTCGTGATCCTCAACGACAACGGCATGTCGATCTCGGAGAACGTCGGCGCGATGGCGAAGATGCTCGCGCGCCTCATGGCGAGCCGCACGCTGAACCGCATCCGCGAGCACGGCAAGAAGATGATGAAGCGCGGCTCGTTCGTCTGGCGCTT
>DASZWL010000294.1:0-2979 GCA_035546695.1 Rhodanobacteraceae bacterium
GGCACGCTGATCGCGAACTGGCCGATGTACGAGATCGTGCCGTTCTCGACGAGCTCGCGGAACGGGATGTCGGTGCGCTTGCCGCCGAGCGAAACCGCGAATCCGCTGATCGTCGCGTGCAGCGTTTTCTTCGAGCCGTCAGCTTCTTTGCCTTGCACGGCGAGGTTGACGATCGCGCGGTCGCGCGAGCGCACGATGCCGTAACGCTTGGCCATCTCGGGCAGGAGGCGATCCGAGCGCAGCGCGTTGTAGTTCATGCTGACCGCACCGAAATCCTGCTCGTATTGCGGGTGCGCCGCCGCAGGCAGCAGCGCGAGCATGATGGCGATCGGAACGGCGAGGCGCATGGCGTCAGCCTTGTGCGAGGGAAAGGCCGAGATCGAGCAGCGGCCGCGCGATCAGCACGCGCGCGAGCGTGATCGCGAGCAGCGCGACCATCGGCGAGAAGTCGATGCCGCCGATGTCCGGCAGCCATCGGCGAAACGGTTTCAGCACCGGCTCGGTCAGCTGCATGACGAGCGGCACGATCGGATGGTAGCTGTCGCCGCCGACGAAGCTCAGCACGACGCGGACGAGGATCAGCACGATGTAGAGCAGCAGCACGAAATCGACGAGATCGGCGAGCGCGAGCACGACGAGTCCGAGCACGCCGAGCGTCTGCCCGACCGTCGCATAAAGCAGCACGAGCTTCACGCCGGTCGCGATCCACGCGAGCACGATGCCGGCGATGTCGAGATTGCGCCAGGCCGGAATGACCTTGCGCAGCGGCATCAGCACCGGGTTCGTCGCCTTGTAGAGGAACTGGCAGATCGGGTTGTAGAAGTTCGCGCGCACCCATTGCAGCAGCACGCGCAGCACGATCAGCGCGATCAGCGCGCCGAAGACGAACTGGATAACGATCTGGCCGGCGTTCGCGAAATAACTCATGGGTGTCCTTCGGTCAGGCGCCGCGCGCCGAAAGCTCGCGGCCGCGCTTCGTCGCGGCATCGACGGCTGTCGCGACGAGCTCCCGCAATCCGCCCGCGTCGAACGCCGCGAGCGCGGCCGCGGTCGTGCCTCCGGGCGAGGTCACGCGCTCGCGAAGCCGCGACGGCGCTTCGCCGCTTTCGACGAGCATGCGGCCGGCGCCGAGGCAGGTCTGGCTCGCGAGGAGGCGCGCGGTCTCGCGCGGAAGTCCTTGCGCGGCTGCGGCATCCTCGAGCGCTTCGACGAGCAGGAAGAAATACGCCGGTCCCGAGCCCGACAGCGCGGTCACGACGTCCATCAGCGCTTCGTCGTCGATCCACGCCGTGCGCCCGGCCGCGCCGAGGATCGTCTCGGCGCGCGCGCGCTCGTCCGCGTTCGTGCGCGCGTTCGCGATGAGCCCGGTCGCGCCGGCGCCGACGAGAGCGGGCGTGTTCGGCATCGCGCGCACGATCGGCAGCGCGCGGCCGAGCCATGCCTCGATCTGATCGATGCGGATGCCGGCCGCGATCGAGACGACGAGCGGCTTCGCTTCGCCGATCGCGCTGCCGAGCGCGACGCAGACCTCGCGCAGCACCTGCGGCTTCACGGCGAGCACGATCGTTCCGGCGCCTGCGACGGCGCTTGCGTTGTCGGCGTGCGTCGCGACGCCGAAATCACGCGCGAGCGCTTCGCGAAGCGCGTCGTTCGGTTCGGCGACCGCCATCGAGCGCGCATCGACGCCGGCGCCGACGAGCGCGCCGATGAGACTGCGCGCCATGTTGCCGCCTCCGATGAAGGCGATCGTGGAGCCGGGATTCGTGATTCGTGATTCGGGATTCGGCATGCGAAAGCTCGTTGACGCGCAAGCATATCAAGCATGCCCGGCCGGTCTCGGAACCGGTTTGCGGGCTACAGGATCGCTTCGAGACCCTTGCGCTCGATGACGTGCAGCAGCTTGAGCGATGGTCCGCTCGGCGCTTTTTCGCCGATTTCCCATTTCTGGACCGTCGACACGCTCGTATTGAGCACAGCCGCGAACACGGCCTGGCTCATGTTCGCGTGCTTGCGGATCGATCGGATCCGGCGCGCGCCCATCGAGGGAACCTGCAACCCTCGAAGCGCATCGTATTCGTGCATCCGGCGCTTGCTGATGACGCCGGCCGAATGGAGCCCAAGCGCGGTTTCGTGCGTTTCCTCGAGGATGCGACTCGCGCGCGTCTTGCGATTCATGATCCGATCTCCGTGATTTCTCCAGCGTCGCGGGCGGCCGCGATGCCGATTGCGTCGAGCGCAAGCAGGTCCTCGGCCAGCGTTTGCAAGGCGCGCAATTCCGCGGGCCGGATCGTGCTTCGCTCGTTCTTCGCGAAGCCGAACATGAAGTACCACCGATCGCCGAGGTTCGTCGCGACGATCGTTCTCGCGCCTCCGCTCTTGCCACGACCCGCGAGAGCAAAGCGCTTCTTGACGACATGCCTGCCGAGATCGGCGTCGATCAGGCCGTCGGCCATTTCGGCGACGGATGCAAGCAGGTCCGCGTCCGTCACTCCCGACTTCCGCATCCAGCGGGTGAACGTCCGTGTTCGGAAGACGCGGGTCATGCACGCGAAAGTATATCACCTGGTACTATAGCAGTCGAATCCAGGCCGCGGCGCCCGAACAGCGCCGTGCCGATGCGAATCATCGTCGCGCCCTCGGCGATCGCGAGCTCGAAGTCGTCGGACATGCCCATCGAGAGCGTGTCGATGCCGGGATCATCCGAAGCGAGCGCATCGAATAGCTCACGCATGCGCGCGAAAGCACTGCGGCGGCGCGAAAGATCGGGCAGCGGCGCGGGAATCGCCATCAGGCCGCGCAGGCGTAGAGCAGGGCGATCGCGGATCGCGTCGGCGAGCCGGGCGATCTCGTGCGGCGCGCAGCCGGACTTGCTCGACTCATCGTCGATGTTGACCTGGATCAGCACGTCGAGCGGCGCGCGGCCTTCTGGCCGGTGGCGCGCGAGCGCCTCGACGAGTTTCGGCCGGTCGAGCGTCTGCA
>DASZWL010000295.1:0-1790 GCA_035546695.1 Rhodanobacteraceae bacterium
CATGGATTCGGGCGCGTCGTCGCGGAAGGGCAACGAGTGCCGCGCGTGACGCCAATGCGCGGAGCGCCGCATGAAGCGGCGCGATCTGCTTCGCGCATCGGGATCGATGCTCGCGGCGTTGCCGCTCCGGCGTGGTCTCTCGATGTCGTCTGACGGCGCGGAGGAAGCGACGAGACCTTTCGATCGCGATGACGTGAAGGAAGCGGCGCGCGCGCTCGCGGCGAAGCCGTATGGTCCGGATGCGACGAGAATCCCGCCGGCGCTCGCGAAGATCTCATGGGATGCCTATCAGTCGATCGGCTTTCGCGCGTCGCGCGCTCTCTGGGCACACGAAGGCCTGCCGTTCCGCATCCGGTTCTTCCATCTCGGCATGCAGTTCCGCCGGGCGGTGCGCATGCACGAAGTCGTCGATGGCGCCGCACGCGAGATCGTCTATGACGCGTCGATGTTCGACCTCGCGCGAAGCGGACAGGACGCGTCGACGCTGCCGCATGGGCTCGGGTTCGCCGGCTTCCGCATGTTCTTTGCCCCGGATTTCGAAAGCGACGTCGCAGCGTTTCTCGGCGCGAGCTATTTCCGCGCGGTCGGCGCCACGAAACAGTACGGTCTCTCGGCACGCGGGCTTGCGGTCGATTGCGGTCTCCCGCGCGCCGAGGAATTCCCGGATTTCGTCGCCTTCTGGTTCGAGCGTCCCGCGCCCGGCACGAAAGCGCTCGTCGTGCACGCGCTGCTCGATTCGCCGAGCGTCGCCGGCGCGTACCGTTTCGAGATCGCGCCGGGCGAGCCGCTCGTCATGCACGTCGACGCGACGCTGTATCCGCGCACCGCGATCGAACGGCTCGGCATCGCGCCCTTGACGAGCATGTTCCTCGTCGCGCCGTACGATCGGCGTGTCGATGCCGACTGGCGTCCGGCAATCCACGATTCCGACGGGCTCGCGATGCATGCCGGCAGCGGGGAACGTTTGTGGCGACCGCTTGCGAATCCGCCGGCCGTGCATGTCAGCACGTTTCGCGACGCGGCTCCGAAAGGCTACGGTCTCATGCAGCGCGACCGCGATTTCGATCGCTATCAGGATGATGGAGCCTGGTACGACCGGCGGCCGAGCCTCTGGGTCGAGCCGCTTTCCGGATTCGGCGGCGGCGCCGTGACGCTGCTCGAGATTCCGGCCGAACACGAAAGCGTCGACAACATCGCGGCATTCTGGAATCCCGACGCGGCTGCGCGTCCGGGCGCGGAGATCCATTCTGCGTACCGCCTCCACTGGGGCGAGAAGATGCCCGATGCTCCGCCGCTTGCGACGGCCGCTGCGACCTGGAGCGGAATCGGCGGCCAGGTCGGCGGCGAGCGCACGCATTTCTCGCGGCGCTTCGTCGTCGATTTCTCCGGCGGCGAGCTCGCTTCGCTCGCGCGCGACGCGAAGGTGGAGCCGATCGTCACGCTATCGCGCGGAACCGCCGAGCTCGTTTCGGCGCGTCCGCTCGATGCAATCCGCGGCTGGCGTGCGATGTTCGACCTGCGTCCGTCTGACGCGAGCGCGCTCCCGATCGACATCCGCCTGTTCCTCAAGCTCGGCGAGCGCGCGCTGACCGAAACGTGGCTCTATCAGTGGACGCCGCCGGATCGCACGGCGGCGTCGTGATTCCGCGCGGCGCCGCGGACTACGGATTGCCGAAGTTGTAGACGAGATTCGTCGTGATCAGCTGGTCGGTCGACTTCACGCCCGGCGCGACGTCGGAGTTGTGCCGCACCTGATAGCCGACCTTGAGCGCGAGCTTCTTGCTCATCGC
>DASZWL010000296.1:0-1506 GCA_035546695.1 Rhodanobacteraceae bacterium
GGATGCTGCGGCCCGAAGTTCATCGTGTAGTTCTTGATTTCGTGCATGATTTATTTCTGTCCCGACGCCGCGCCCTGCTCCGCCTTCGCCTGTTCGTAGCGCGAGTCGTCGCGGATCGTGCGCGGCACGAGCACGCGCGGCTCGACCGAGGTCACGGGCTCGTAGATCACGCGCTTCTGGACGGGGTCGTAGCGCACTTCGACGTTGCCGATCAGCGGGAAATCCTTGCGGAACGGATGGCCGACGAAGCCGTAGTCGGTAAGGATGCGGCGAAGATCCGGATGCCCTTCGAACACGATGCCGTAGAGATCGAACGCCTCGCGCTCGAACCAGTCGACGCCGGGCCAGAGCGAGACAATCGAGGGCATCGACGGCACTTCGTCGTCGGCGCAGAAGCCGCGCATGCGAAGACGACGGTTGTGCGTGACCGAAAGGAGATGCACCACGACCGCGAAACGGCGCGGCAAATGCGGCGGATGCGGACGATCGGACCAGCGGAAGCGGCCGGGGCCCTCGCCTTCGACGCCGCGCGAGAAGCCTTCGGAAGAGACGTCGGTCGTGTCCCACTCGACGTCGCCGTACGAGAGATAGTCGACGCCGCAGACGTCGACGGCCTGCTCGAAGCGGAGCTCGGGATCGTCGCGCAATTCCTTCGCGACGGCGAGCCAGTTTTCCGGCAGCACCTCGATCGTCGTCTCGCCGCGCGATTCGACGAGCGTCGCGATGCGCTGGCCGAGCTTGCCTTCGAGAAGTTGAGCGAATGCGCTTGCCGTCATGAGCGAAACGATTCCCTGTTTTCGTCATCCCCGCGAAAGCGGGGATCCAGCGACTTTGCCCTAGCGCCGAAAAGGCGCTGGGTCCCCGCTTTCGCGGGGATGACGGCCGGATGTAGATTGCACGAATCGTGTGTCATGCGACCCATCACCGCGCAATCGTATTCGTGCGCCGGATCTTCTTCTGCAATTGCAGAATCCCGTGAATCAGCGCTTCAGCCGTCGGCGGACAGCCCGGGACGTAGATGTCGACCGGCACTATGCGATCGCAGCCGCGCACGACCGCGTACGAATAGTGGTAATAGCCGCCGCCGTTCGCGCACGAGCCCATCGAGATGACCCACTTGGGATCCGGCATCTGGTCGTAGACCTTGCGCAGCGCCGGCGCCATCTTGTTGACGAGTGTGCCGGCGACGATCATGACGTCGCTCTGACGCGGCGACGGGCGGAAGATCACGCCCATGCGATCGAGATCGAGCCGCGCGGCGCCCGCGTGCATCATCTCGACCGCGCAGCACGCGAGGCCGAACGTCATCGGCCACATCGAGCCGGTGCGCGCCCAGTTAACGAGCGCGTCGAGCGAGGTCGTGATGAAGCCGCGCTCCATCAGCGGGTTGTCCTCGGCCGGACGCAGGATGTCGTCTACGAGATCGACCGGCGCCGGGTTGTGCATCGCCTCGTCGAGGCGCGAAACGAGACTCACGCGGCGGACTCCTTCGCGAATACGCTCACT
>DASZWL010000297.1:0-7449 GCA_035546695.1 Rhodanobacteraceae bacterium
CCGGACGGCGATTTCCGCGCGAATCTCCATCGCGGCGGGACCGCGACGCCGGTCGAGCTGACGCCGCTCGAAGTCGAGATGGCCGTCCACGCGGCCGCGGTCATGGGGCTCGGCATCGCCGGCGTCGACCTGCTCCGCTCGCGGCGCGGGCCGCTCGTGCTCGAGGTCAATTCCTCTCCGGGCCTCGAAGGCATCGAAGCCGCGACCGGCGTCGACGTGGCCGGCGCGGTCATCGAGCATGTCGCCGGCGCGGCGCCCGCTAGACCGCGCAGGCGCGCCCGCAAGCGCGTCGCGGTGCGACGAACGGCATAGTACGAAACCGATCGTTGACATCGCGGCGGGGCGCTCCTAGCATGCATTCCGGATGCGATTGCGCGCCGTGCGCATCGTCGGGAAAACGGGAAAACGGAAGGGGTCTCATGCGTACGTCGATCGGAATACTGGCTGGTCTGGCCCTGCTCGCGGCGGTATCGGCGACGGCCAAGGAGAACTACAAGGAAAAGGCCTTCAACGCGGATACGCGCGAGAAGTTCGAGGAAGTGGCAACGAAGGTCCGCGAGGAGATGAAGGAAGGCGGACGCTACGAATACGTCAAGCCGAGCGAGCGCTCGACGATCGACCAGAAGCTCTCGGAAATGGAGTCGCTGTTCAAGCAGAGCGATACGGTCCAGGGCATGAACGAACAGACGAAGATCGCGCTGTTCAACGACCAGGAAGTCGTGAACTCGATCCTGACCCAGCGCGATTCCGATCGCGTCATCTGCAAGAAGGAAGCGCCGATCGGCTCGCACATCCCGATCACGACCTGCCATACCTACGGGCAGGAAGAGGATGCGCGCAAGAACAGCCACAAGCAGATGGATTCGTGGACGCGCACGCAATGCGGCGACGTGATCAAGGGTTCGTGCGGCGGCGGCGGTTGAAGGTTTCTGGCGGAATGGTCCCGGAAGAGGTATCGGTCATGAGTGGATATCTGAAATACGCGGCATGCCTTGCGCTGATCGTCGCGTCGGCCGCGTCGGCCAAGGAGAACTACCAGGAGAAGGCGTTCAACGCCGACACGCCGGAGAAGTTCGAGCTCGTTTCGGCGAACGTTCGCAAGGCGATGGAGCCCGGCGGCCGCTACGAATACGTCAAGCCGGAAGAGCGCAAGACGATCGAAAAGAAGCTCGACGAGATCGGCACGCTGTTCCAGAAGAACGGCTCGGTCGACGCGATGAGCCAGGAGACGAAGATCGAGCTCTTCAACGCGCAGGAAGTCGTCAACTCGATCCTGACCCGCCGCGACGGCGAGCGCGTCATCTGCAAGAAGGAAGCGCCGATCGGCTCGCACATTCCGATCACGACCTGCCACACCTATGCGCAGGAGGAAGACGCGCACAGGAACAGCAGCAGCCTCAGGAACGGATGGTCGAACATGCAGTGCGGCGATTCGGGCCACGGCATGTGCGGCTTTGGCGAAGGCAACGCCGCGCCGCCGAGGACGAAGTAGGCAGGAAGTTCCGGCGACGCGGCTTCGCCGGAAATCCCTCGGCGTTTCGGTCGGATGGCGCAAGTCCGAAGTTCGTCGTAGCATGCGTTCGGCACGTACAGGTGGAGCAAGCTCGATGGCCAGAACCGACGATCTCCCGAAGCCGACCGAAGCCGAGCTCGGCATCCTGAACATCCTCTGGGAGCGCGGCCCGTCGACGGTCCGCGACGTGCACGAGGCGCTTTATCGCGACGAGGGCGCGGGTTATACGACCGCGCTCAAGCTGCTGCAGATCATGCACGGCAAGGGGCTCGTCGAGCGCGACGATTCCGAGCGAGCGCACGTGTTCCGCGCGGCCGTCAGCAAGGAGCGCACGCAGAAGCGCTTCCTCTCCGACATGGTCCAGCGCGTGTTCGACGGATCGCCCTCGCAACTCGTGCTGCACGCGCTCGGCTCGCGCCCGCGCGCGACGCGCGAAGAGCTCGACGAGATCCGCGCCCTGCTCAACAGGCTCGAGCCGGGAGCGCGCAAATGAGCTTCGATCTCGCGGATTGGCTTCCCCTGATCCAGTCTCTCGGCTGGACGCTGCTGCATTTTCTCTGGCAGGGCGCCGCGATCGGGCTCGGCTACGCGACGCTGCGCCTGATCCTGCCGGCGGACCACGCCGAAGCGCGCTACAACGCCGGGCTCGTCGCGCTGGTGTTGATCGCGATCTGTCCGCCGCTGACGCTCGGCATCGTCTATCCGCACGTCGTCGCCGCCGCAGGCGCCGAGCCGACGGCGATCGACGCCATCGTCGCGAGTGTTCCTTCGGCCGCTGCCGAGCCCGATGCGACGTTCACGCTCGATCGCGTGCTGCCGTGGCTCGTGCTGAGCTGGGTGCTCGGCGTCGCGATCATGGCGTGGCGCGCGTTGCGCCAGTGGCAGGCGCTCGAGCGCATCGCGCATCGTTGCGCCGAGCCGAGCTCGGATCTCGAGCGCATGCTCGCCTCGCTCGCGAAGCGATTCGGTCTCGCGCGCTCGATCCGCGTGCTCGTCTCCGCGCAGATCGACACGCCGACGCTGATCGGCTGGCTGAAACCCGTGATCCTGCTGCCGACCGCCGTCGCGCTCGGCTTTCCGCGTCACCAGGTCGAGCTGATCCTCGCGCACGAGCTCGGCCACCTGCGCCGTTACGATCATCTCGTCAATCTCGCGCAGGCCGTGCTCGAGACGTTGCTCTTCTATCATCCGGTCGTGCACTGGATCTCGCGCGAGGTGCGCAACGATCGCGAGGTCTGCTGCGATCGCCTCGTGCTGCGCATGACGCGCGGCGAGCCGCGCGAATACGCGCAGACGCTGGCTTCGCTCGAGGAGCTGCGCCTCGCGACGCCGCAGCTCGCGGTCGCGGCCACCGGCGGCGTGCTGCTCGATCGCGTGCGCCGCATCGTCGACATGCCGGCGCCTCGCCTCGCCGCGCCGCGGCCGATGCTCGGCATCATGCTGCTCGTCGCGGCCGCCGTGATCATCGCCGGCACGAGCGTGCTGCGTCCGGATCGCAAGGAGCTCGACGCGCTCGCCGGCGCCGCCGACGCGCTGCTCGAACGGCTGCCGCGGCCCGATGCCGTGCTCCTGATCGGCGCCGCGCTGCGCGATCCGCCGAAGTGGAACGTCTCGCTGACTTCGCCGAAGCTCGCGCGTGTCGCCGAGCCGGAGGCTCGCGCGCCGGTCGAGCCGGCCCGCGTCGTATCCGTCGACGCGATCCCGCCGCCGGCGCCGCTCGATAGCGACGCGCTGCTGCCGGAACGCGAGCTTGCGCCGATCGCCGATCTCCATGTCGTCGCGCCGGCCCCGCACAAGACCGACACACTGCCGGCCGTCTCCTCGCAGGCGCACGTGACGACGCCCGCGGTCGCGACCGCGCGTGCGCGGCATCTCGTCGTCGTGCATATGATCTCGCCGCGCTATCCCGACTATCGGGCCGTCAAGGAACCCGTGCGTGTCGACGTGCGCTTTGGCCTCAACGCCGACGGCACGGTACGCGACGTCGCGGCGGTCACGGCTTCCGAAGAGACTCGCGCGTTCGGCGAATCCGCCGAGAAGGCCATGCGCCAGTGGCGCTTCGATCCCTCGACCGTGCCAGCCGACCCCGCGGCGCGATTCCAGCAGTCGTTCGTCTTCGCCAAGCAAAGCGACGTGCGCCATCGTGCGCGGCCCGGCGACGGCGAGGAATACGACTGCGTCAAGCGGACCGGCTCGCTGGTCTGCCGGCATCCGCAGGAGGAAGAGGTCGCGCTGCCGCTGACGATCATCCAGACCAATCTGGATTCGCTGGAATAAGGCGCGATCGCGACTCCGCGGGCGCGCCGCCACGTTCGTTAACAGAAGGATCAGAGCCCTTTAACGGCTATTTAAGACCGCGCTCTCTATAGTCCCCATCGCTGTAGTTCTGCTCGACACTCCTAAGTCAGGTCAGGTGACTGGCAGATTACGGTAATCGGGGCAGTAGCTTTTTGGCCCAAGCGAGGTGTGTTCCCCCAATGGCACCTCCTTGGGCCATTTTCTTTTGCGAACCGTCCAGGTTCGCATTGGGCCGCACGCCGCGATGAGCCTGGGCGAAGTCGCCCGCCCGAACTCCAGATTCGGCCATCCATGGCAAGTCATTGGTGCGATCCATCCGGGATCGCATCACCGTGCAGCGTCGATATCAGCCGCGGCGGCGACATTGCGCCGATCTCCAGAAGCGGCAATCCATGGCCGCGACATCAATCAACAGCACGCTTCGTGGATGAGTCGACTTGGGCTTCGTTTCGACCGCCCTTATTTCCTCGGAACTTTTCTCTGCTCCGGCCCCTCCGCATCCAGCGGATTTCCGCGTTAAAGTAAGCTCGCCATGCGCATTCTCGTAATCGAAGACAACAGCGACATCGCCGCGAACATCGGCGATTTCCTCGCCGACAAGGGGCACGTCGTCGATTTCGCCGGCGACGGCGTCACCGGACTGCATCTTGCGGTCGTCAACGACTTCGACGTGATCGTGCTCGATCTCGGTCTTCCGGGCATGGACGGCCTCGAGGTGTGCCGCAAGCTACGGCAGGAAGCCAAGCGCCAGACGCCGGTGCTGATGCTGACCGCGCGCGACACGCTCGATGGCAAGCTGACCGGCTTCGATTCCGGCGCCGACGACTACATGGTGAAACCGTTCGCGCTGCAGGAGCTCGCCGCGCGCATCGAAGTGCTCGGCCGCCGCGGCAAGGGCACGAAGAGCCGTCTTCTGCAGCTCGCCGATCTCACGTACAACCTCGACACGCTGACGATCAGCCGCGCCGGCAAGCAGATCCAGCTGAATCCGATCGGATTGAAGCTGCTGCAATCGCTGATGGAAGCCGCGCCTTCGGTCGTCACGCGCCAGGAGCTCGAGACGCGCGTCTGGGGCGAGGAACTGCCCGACTCGGATTCGCTCCGCGTGCACATCCACGGCCTTCGCGCCGCGATCGACAAGCCGTTCGACAAGCCCCTGATCCAGACGCGCCACGGCATCGGATACCGCATGGTCGATCCGGATGCGGTACCGGCGTAGGCTCCGCAGCCGAATCGTCATCTCGTTCGCGCTGTTCGGGCTCGGCCTGACGGCGCTGTTCGCCGCCGCGACCGTGTACATGCGGATGCGCCTCGAGGATCAGCTCATCAACTCGACGCTTGCGCGCGAGGTGAAGAACTTCGTCGAGTTCAAGCGCAACAATCCCGATCCGAACGCGCCGTGGTCGATGAGCGTCTACTTCATCGATATCTACAGCGCGCGCAAGTTTTCCAATGTTCCATTCGCCTGGCAGAAGTACGACACCGGCGTCTACGACATCGAGGATGTCGGGCGCGAGGGCAAGGTGCGTCCGTTCAAGCTCGCCGTCTACAAGGGCGACGATTACTGGGCGTTCCTGCAATTCGACATCAGCACGCAGAAGCTCAGCGAGCGCCAGTTGCTGATCGGCATCATCGCATCGGTATTCGCGTTCGCGATCCTCTCGATCGTGATCGGCTTCTGGCTGTCGGCGCGCGTCATGAGCCCGGTCACCGATCTCGCGCGGCGCGTGCGCGCGATGAGCCAGGCGGGACGTCCCGCCTCGCTCAAATCGCACTTCGCGAACGACGAAGTCGGCCAGCTCGCCGCGGCGCTCGACGATTATTCGTCGCGCCTCACCGAGCTCGTCGAGCGCGATCGCGAATTCAACGCCGACGTCAGCCACGAATTGCGCACGCCGCTCGCGGTCATCGCGAGCACGACCGAATTGCTGCAAGGATCGCCGGATCTCACCGACAAGCTGCGCGAGCGCCTGCGCCGCATCGAGCGCGCCGTGCGCCAGTCGACCGAGCTGACCGACGCGTTGCTGCTCTTGTCGCGCCGCGAGCGTCAGGCGCCGACCGACGGCGAGACGACCGACGTCGCGCGCGTCGTCGAGCAGGTCGTCGACGTGCAGCGGCCGCATCTCGGCAACAAGCCGGTCAACGTGCGCGTCGAGATCGAGGAGCCGCTCGCGGCAGCGGCGCCGTCGTCCGTCGTCGCGGTCGCGCTCGGCAATCTCGTCGGCAATGCGTTCAAGTACACGCAGGCCGGCGAAGTCGTCGTGACCGTCGGCCACGGCCGCGTCGCGGTCGAGGACACCGGCCCAGGCATCGCGGCCGGCGAAGCCGAGAAACTTTTCGAGCGCGGTGTGCGCGGCACGTCGGCGGGGAAGGGCGCGGGGCTCGGGCTCGCGATCGTGCGCAGGCTCTGCGAGCTGTACGGCTGGCGCGTCGCGCTCGCGCCGAGGCCGCAAGGTGGTGCGGTCGCGACGCTCGAGTTTGGTCGTTCCGCTTATCCGAGCTAGCGTTGCCACTCAGGAGACGAAGAGCAGCGACGCATGGTTCGCGAGTGCAGCGCAATCGTCTCGCATCTCGCACGGCAATCCGCCAAACGCACCGTCATCCCGGCGAAGGCCGGGATCCGGCTTTTTTGCTCTTCCGGAAAAAGCAGAAAACTGGATCCCGGCCTTTGCCGGGATGACGGAAACTCAGGCCCGCGCCGCGACGGCGGGCTTGATCGGCGTCACGGCGTTGCGATCGTCGCCGACCGGCTCGAGCCAGCCCCAGCGATCCTCGGTGCGGCCGTCGAAGAGCCCGAAGAAAAGCTCCTGCATGCGCGCCGTGACCTTGCCGGGCTTGCCGGTGCCGACGGGCTTGCCGTCGACCGAGCGGATCGGCGTGATCTCGGCCGCCGTTCCGCACATGAAGAGCTCGTCGCAGAGATAGAGGTACTCGCGCGGAATGTCGCGCTCGACGACTTCGATGCCGTTCGCGCGCGCGAGCGTCATCAGCGTGTTGCGCGTGATGCCGTTGAGCAATGCCGCGCTCACCGGCGTCGTGTGCAGCGCGCCGTCGAAGACAAGGAAGAGATTCTCGCCGGCGCCTTCGCTCAGGAGACCCGTCGACGCGAGCGCGATGCCTTCGCCGAAGCCGAGCCGGCGCGCCTCGCGCGCGATGAGCTGTCCGGAGAGATAGTTGCCGCCGGCCTTCGCGCCGGCCGGAATCGTGTTCGGCGCGAAGCGCTGCCAGCTCGACACGCACGCATCGATGCCCTGCGCGAGCACGCCGTCGCCGAGATACGCGCCCATCTTCCAGGCCGCGACCGCGACGTCGGTCGGCGTGTCCGCAGAAAGCCCGAAACCGCCGAGCCCGCGGAATGCGACCGGTCGAAGATACGCGGCGCCGAGTCCGTTCGCGGTGATCGCCTCGCGGCACGCGGCGGCGAGCTGCTCCCGCGAATACGGCATCGCCATCTCGTAGATCTTCGCCGAATGAAACAGCCGCACGAGATGATCGGTCAGCCGGAAGATCGCAGGACCCTTCGGCGTGTCGTAGCTGCGGATCCCTTCGAAGATCGACGAGCCGTAATGCAGCGCATGCGCCATGACGTGCACGGTCGCTTCCGCCCACGGCTTGATGCGGCCGTTGTGCCAGATGTA
>DASZWL010000298.1:0-20099 GCA_035546695.1 Rhodanobacteraceae bacterium
CACGCGAAGCGCTCGGCCGGATCGGCGCCGGCGAAGCGGCCGCGGCGCTTGCGCTGCGCGCGCAGTTCCTGATCGGAAACGGCCGCGCGGGCGAAGCGCTGGCGCTGCTGAAGCCGAAAGCCGCAAGCGGAACGTTGCCGCCGCGCGCGCTGCGCCTGCTCGTCGACGCCGCGCTCGCAAGCGGCGACACGCGCACCGCGCTCGACGCGATCCCGATGCTCGCGCGCACGCAGACGCTCGCGCACGACGATCAGATCGCGCTCGACACGCGCACGCTTGCCGCCGCGCTCGCTGCGGCGCCGGATACGTCGCGTCTCAACGCGCTATGGGGCGGCGCGAGTCGCGCGCAGCGGCGCCGTCCGGAGCTGATCGCCGCGTTCGCGCATCGCTCGGCTGCACAGGGCCAGGTGCTTGCCGCGATGGACGAGATCGAATCGGCCGAGCGTCGCGAATGGAACGACGCGCTCGCGCTCGCTTACGCCGATCTCGGTCCGGCCGAACTTCCGGCGCGCACGCGCAAGGCCGAGAGCTGGCTCGCGCTCGCGCCGAACAGCGCGGCGCTCGCGACCGCGCTCGGCCGGCTCTGCGCGCAGCAGTCGTTGTGGGGCAAGGGTCAGCAATATCTCGAGCGCGCGATCGCGATCGAGGAATCGCCGCTCGCGTGGGAGACGCTCGGTGACTGCTACGCCGGCGCGGACGATGCGGCGACGGCGAGCCGTTGCTACGCGAACGCGTTGCGCCTGGCTCGCGGCGAAGCGACGGTTCCGGTTGCTCCGCACTCGCTGCAAGGATCGGTCGATACGCGCGCCCTTGCGTTCGAGGAACGGAGCGAGCATGGCGTGCCGCGGTTGCCTGGTGTGAAGGCGGGGTGAGGCGCTTTCCCCTCTCCCGCTTGCGGGAGAGGGCAGGGTGAGGGCGGTCGGAGTGAAGAGCGGACGCGCTGAAGCCTCGAACCAAGCTTGCCCTCACCCAACCCTCTCCCGCAAAGCGGGAGAGGGGACTCCTAACGCTGCAAGGTATCGATATCCTCGACGCGCCCGTCGACGAGCAGGAACGAGCGCAGGAAGCGCGATTCGCCGAAGTCGTAGATCCATTCCTCGCGGCGCTGCTCGCGATAGCGCGCGTAGCCCGGCGCCGGCCGGTGCACGATCGTGTCGATGTTCGTCCGTCGCGATGCCGGCTCGCCGCAGCGCGCGACGAGCTCGCCGACGCTGACACCGCGGTAGTCGCGGCTCGGGTTGCAATCCTCGCCGATCGCGTCGACGCCGTAGCCGAGCGTTTCCTCGCTCGCGAGCACGCCGTCGCGGAACACGAAACGACGCATCAGGTTGCGTGGGCCGAAGTTGTAGTACCAGACGTCGTATTGCACGTCGCGATACGCGGCGAGCGGCCCGTGCGGCGTGCCGAGCGCTTCGGTCACGTAGTACGTATCGGCGTAGAACGGCTCGCCGCAGCGGTCACGGACCTGGAAGTCCTGCGTCCCCTCGGTGACGATGCGGCTGCCGCAGCGCATCGCGAGCGCGGCGGGGCTCGCCAGCAGCAGAACGATCGCGAGGAAGACGTGCCTGTTCATGACGGTACCTTTTCGCGCTCGTCATTCCGGCGAAGGCCGGAATCCAGTTTTTCGCGCGGACGAATCGCTGAAAGCTGGATTCCGGCCTTCGCCGGAATGACGAGCGCAGGTAGACGGTACCTTAGTCCAGCCGACGGAACCGTTGCGTCAAGTTCTGCAAAGCCGCGATCGAACGTGTTTACACATCGAGAATGCCGGCGCGGCCGCGCAGGATCTCGGCGAGCACGTCCGGTGCGTAGTCGAACGAGTCGTAGAAGAGGCGATCTTCCGGCAGGTTCGCGTCGACGAACGCGCGCCGGCCGGCATCGATCATCGTCGGCGGACCGCTCATGTAGAGATCGAACGCCGACAGATCGGCGTGATCCTCGAGCAGCGCTTCGTGGACGAGACCATGGCGCAGCGCGCCCGCATGCTCGGCGTCGGAGAGCACGGGGACGAAGCGGAACATCTCGCCTTCGCGCGCCCATTGCTCGGGCAATGCGCGAAGATAGAGGTCGCGCGGCGTGCGCGCGCCCCAGTACAGCGCGATCGGACGCCGCGACCCGAGATGGCGGAAATGCTCGATCAGCGCCTTGATCGGCGCGAAGCCGGTGCCGCCGGCGACCATCAGCATCGCACGCTCGCTGTCCTCGCGCGGGACGAACGTGCCGAGCGGCCCTTCGACGTGCAGCAGATCGCCGTGCCGCATTTCGTCGAAGACGTGCGAGGTGAAATCGCCGCCGGCGACGCGGCGCACGTGCAGCTCGATGCGGTCGTTCTCGTGCGGCGCGTTCGCGATCGAGAACGCGCGCCGGCGTCCGTCCGGCAGCAGCATGTCGAGATACTGGCCGGCGAGACGGCGCAGACGCTCGCCGCGCGCGGTCAGCAAGATCAGCCGAACGACGTCTTCGGAGAGCAGCGCCTTGTCGACGAGCTTCAGCGTCAGGCGACGGCGCGGAATGTCCGCGACCGAAGCGACCTCGCGCGCCGCGATGACGAGATCGCTCGCCGGCACGGCCTGGCAGAGCAGCAGCTGATGCCGTGCCTGCTCGGCCGCGTTCAGCGCCGTCGGCGGATTGCGCGGATAGACGCAATGGCCTTCGAGCAGCGTCGCCTTGCAACTGCCGCAGACGCCGGCGAGGCACGAATACGGCAGCGCGAGCCCCGCGCGCCGCGCGGCTTCGAGCACGGTTTCGCCGGGCTCGGCGCGGAATTCCTTGCCGCTCGATTGGAGCGTGATCTTGTGGCGCACGGGCATCGTCGTCGCGGAATCGAGCGATTGTCGCCGAAGTCCACATGCATCATTGATGCCGCCTGATCAGGGTGCTGCTTCTGAGCGTCAAAGCTTTCCCTCTCCCGCTTGCGGGAGACGGCGGGGTGAAAGCATTCGGAGCGAGGCACCATAAAATGTGCACTCGCTGTCATGTCGAACCAAGATTTCCCTCACCCCAACCCTCTCCCGCACGCGGGAGAGGGGGAACGGCACGCTATAGTCGGCGGGCAACTTCAAAGGGAATGCACCGTGAGCATCTGGAAGCAAACCGCCGATCTCGACCGCATCAACGGCTGGAACGCGAACTCGCTCGTCGACCACATCGGCATCCGCATCACCGAGATCGGCGAGGACTTCCTGCGCGGCACGATGCCGGTCGACGCGCGCACGAAGCAGCCGTTCGGCCTCCTGCACGGCGGCGCTTCGGTCGCGCTCGCCGAATCGCTCGGCAGCCTCGCCGGCACGATGTGCCTCGACGCGGCGAAGGAAATGGCCGTCGGCCTCGACATCAACGCAAACCACGTGCGCGCGGTCACCGAAGGCGTCGTCACCGGCACCGCGCGCCCGCTGCACATCGGACGCAGCACGCAAGTCTGGGAGATCCGCATCGAGGACGAGCAGGGCCGGCTCGTCTGCATCTCGCGCCTGACGCTCGCGGTCGTGCCGCGCCAGTCGCCAAGGGCCGTGTGAGCGGCAACGTCACGCCGTACGCGACGCTGTCGCCGGAGGTCGTGCTCGATGCGATTGCCGCGGCGGGCTACGTGCCCGACGGACGCCTGCTCGCGCTCGGCAGTTACGAGAATCGCGTCTATCAGATTGGCATCGAGGACGGTCCCGCGCTCGTCGCGAAGTTCTATCGGCCCGAACGCTGGAGCGACGTCGCGATCGGCGAGGAGCACGCATTCGCGCGCGAGCTCGTCGAGGCCGAGCTTCCGATCGTCGCGCCGATCGTCGTCGGCGCAAGAACGCTGCTCGTCCACGACGGATTCCGTTACGCGCTCTATCCGCGCCGCGGCGGACGCGCGCCGGAGCTCGAATCGGCCGATCATCTCGCGTGGATGGGCCGGCTGCTCGCGCGCCTGCACGGCGTCGGCGCACGCGAGCGCTTTCGCCATCGCGGCGCGATCGATGCGACGACGTTCGTGCGCGACGCGGCGCGCGCGGTATTGCGATCGCCGCTTTTGCCGTCGCGCTTGGCCGACGTTTATCGTGCCCACACGGCTTCGCTCGCCGACCTGATCGACGCGCGTTTCGCCGCGATCGAGCCGTTCGCGCGCATCCGCCTGCACGGTGATTGCCACGCCGGCAACGTGCTGTGGACCGACTCGGGCCCGCATTTCGTCGACCTCGACGATGCGCGCATGGGGCCGGCCGTGCAGGATCTCTGGATGCTCGCGCCGTCGCCGCGCGCGCTCGATGCGCTGCTGGAGGGTTACGCGGAATTCCGCGACTTCGATCCGCGCGAGCTTTCGCTGATCGCGCCGCTGCGCGTCATGCGCCAGGTCCACTGGGCCGGCTGGGTCGCCTCGCGCTGGGAGGATCCGGCGTTTCCGCGGGCGTTTCCGCAGGTCGGCGAGGCGCGATGGTGGGAGCAGCATCTGATCGACCTCGCGGAGGCGGGATCGGAGTTGCTCGGCGGTTAGATCTTGCTTTCCCCTCTCCAGCTTGCGGGAAAGGGGAAAGGACAGCGTCTTGCCGCACCGCACCACGCATCCGGTACCATCGCGACCATGATGGACAGCTCCGTCGAATCCACGGTCGAGCCGGTGTCGCGCGATCGCTGGCGTCCGCTTCGCTACGCGCTGCGCACGCCGCTGCTGCTGCTGCACATCGTGATCGCCGGGCCGCTCGCGCTGCTCGTGCTGAATCCGGTCGCGGCGCGCATCCCGATCGGCAGCTCGACGCTCGAGAAGTCGATGATCCGCTGGTGGTCCGGCGCGCTCGTGCGGCGCTTCGGACTTCGCATTCGCCGCTTCGGCGAGCCGCTGCCGGGCGCAGTGCTGTACGTCGCGAACCACATCTCGTGGCTCGACATCGAGCTCATGCACAGCCAGCGTCCGGTGAGCTTCGTCGCGAAGAGCGAGATCGCGCGCTGGCCGTTCGTCGGCTGGCTCGCATCGCGCGCCGGCACGATCTTCCATCGTCGCGGCAATACCGATTCGCTCGCGGTCGTCATGGCGAGAGTCGTCGAGCGGTTGAAAACCGGCGTGCCGGTCGGCGTCTTTCCCGAAGGCGGCAGCGGCCACGGCGACAAGGTCGGCACGTTCCATGCGCGCATCTTCCAGACCGCGCTCGACGCGAGCGTTCCGGTGCAGCCGGTCGCGCTGCGCTATGGAAACGACGGCCGCCAGGATCCCGGCGTGCCGTTCGGGCGCAAGGAGAGCTTCTTCGCGAACGTGCTGCGCGTGCTCGGCAATCCGCCGATGGACGCGGAGATCCATTTCCTCGATCCGGTCGTCGCGACGCCGGACGCGCGCCGACGCATGGCCGAGCAGAGCCGCGAACGCATCGTGCAAGCGCTTGGCTACGGCGATTGACCGGGCTGCGGATGAGAGAAATCTCTTGACTCGTCCCATGAACGGCACGGATTTCAAGCCGCCCCGGCTGCTCAGGAATCCGCACGTGCAATCGGTGCTCTCGTCGTCCCACCTGCGCCGCTGGCTCGCATTGCGCCGCGGCAGCGCGATCGAAACCGATGCGACCCCGCACATCCTCGATTGCGGCGACGGCGTCCGCCTGCAGGGTTTTCATACGGCGCAGCGTGCGCTCGCCGAATCGCGCGGGCTCGTCGTGCTGCTGCACGGCTGGGAAGGCAGCGCGCGCTCGAACTACATCCTCGGCACCGGCGCGCGATTGCTCCGCGACGGATTCGACGTGTTCCGTCTCAATTTCCGCGATCACGGCGAGACGCATCATCTCAATCGCGGCATTTTCCACTCGTGCCGCATCGACGAAGTCGTCAACGCGGTTCGCACGATCGCCGCGCGCTTCGAGCCGCCGATGCTCGCGATCGCAGGCTTCTCGCTCGGCGGCAACTTCGCGTTGCGCGTCGCGTTGCGTGCGCCTGCCGCGAACCTCGCGCTCGCCTACGCGCTCGCGGTCTGCCCGATCGTGAGCCCGGCCAGCGGACTCTTCGGTCTCGAAAGCGGCCCCGGCTTCTACCAGCGTTATTTCCTGCGCAAGTGGACGCGCTCGCTGCGCGCGAAACAGGCGCTGTTTCCGGAAACCGAGCTCTTCTCGCGCGAAGAGCTCGACAACGACTTGCGCGGCCTGACGCGCGCGCTCGTGCTGCGCCACACCGATTTCGGCTCGCTCGAGAGCTATCTCGACGGCTACTCGATCGCGGGCGACACGCTGGCCTCGCTGAGCGTTCCGGCGACGATCCTGACGTCGGCGGACGATCCCGTCATTCCGGTCGCCGATTTCCACGCGTTGAAGTTGCCACCCGGAACGGAGCTCGACATCGCCGCGCACGGCGGGCACTGCGGGTTCATCCGCGATTTCGCGTTGCAGAGCTTCGTCGAGGATTACATCGCCGAGCGCATGCTGGCGCGGGCCGAGAGCCGGCCGCGCGAGACGAAGCTGCCGGATGCATCCGCCGCGGCGTAGCATTTCGATCGCGCGTCGCGGCGCGGCCACGAAAGGACGGCGCGCGGCCATTCGCGAACCGTTGCGCACGCATCGGGCATAATTCGCCTGCTGCATCGCCGCTCCGGCGTGCAAAGGCGCTCCCGCGACGGAGCGCAGGATGCAGCGAACCGATGCCCGGTTGCCCGCTCGCGGCTCCGCCGGCATAGAGCCGGCGAGCGCATCCATCCGATCCGACATGCTGAAAGACTCGATCGAACACCATCGTCTCGGCCGTCTCGACGAGGCCGAACAAGGCTATCGCGCGCATCTCGCCGGGCAACCGGACGACGCCGAGGCGCTGCACCTGCTCGGTCTCTTGCGCCATCAGCGCGGCGCCCACGTCGAGGCCGAGGATCTTCTCCTGCGCGCGCACGCGCTCGCGCCGGATACGGCGGCGATCGAGCTGACGCTCGGCACGCTGCGCTTCCAGGCCGGCGATTTCGATGCGTCGCGCACGCACTACGAGAAAGCGCTCGCGCTCGATCCGAACATCGGCACGGCGCACGCCGGACTCGGCCAGATCGCGCTGATGCGCGGCGAGAGCGATGCCGCCGAGCGGCATTTCCGCATCGCGCTTCGCGCCGGCGAGGACGCGCAGGCGCTGGCCGGCCTCGGCGCGATCCTGCTCGAGCGCGACGATGTCGACGCGGCGCTGCGCCATCTCGGCCGCGCGGCCGATCTCGTGCCGAACGATCCGACGATCCAGATGACGCTCGGCCGCGCATTCGCGAAGCGCGGCACCGATGCGTTCGCGGAGAAGGCGTTCGAGAACGCGTTGCGCGTGAAGCCCGATTTCGTCGCGGCGCGTCACGCGCTGGGTTCGCTGACCCTGAGGGCGCGTCGCATGCGCGAGGCCGAGTCGCACTATCGTCAGCTGCTCGGGATTCCGGGCGCGGAAGCGGCGGGACACGTCGGCCTCGGCGACGTCGCGCGCGCCGAGGATCGTCACGAGGATGCGATCGCCGAATACCGCGCCGCGCTCGCGATCGATCCGAACCAGTCAACGCCGACGCGCGCACTCGCCTGGTCGCTGATGCGCGCGGGACGGAACGACGAGGCGATCGCCGCGTATGACGATTATCTCGCGCTCGCGCCGGACGATCGCGAAGTGCTGACCGCGCGCGCCGATCTCCGGATGCTGATCGGCCGTCTCGTCGATTCGCTCTCCGACTGGCGCGCGCTCGCAGCCCGCAATCCCGGCGACATGCAGGCGCATTCGCGCATCGCGCTGATCGAGGAACGCCTCGGCCTCGTCGATTCCGCCGATCGCTCGGCGACGCTCGTGCTGCGCGCGTGGCCGAACGAGCCCGAGATGCTGTTCGTGCGCGCCCGCGCGCGCATGCGCGTACGCGACGACGAAGGCGCGCGGCGCATCCTCGAAGACATGGCCGCGCTCGAACTCCGCAAAGGCCAGGAGCGCCAGCGCATGAACTATCTCGGCCTCCTGCACGACCGCTCCGGCGACACCGCCGAAGCCGTGCGCTGCTTCCGCGAAGCGCAACAGGACATTCCGGCTGCGATGCCGCCGCTCGACGAGCCGCATCCGGCACTCGAGCGCGCGCTGGTCGAGCCGGTCGAGGCGCCGTGGCCGCATGCGCCGGTGCTGCTGCTCGGCACGCCCGGCAGCGGCGTCGAACGCATTGCGGCATTGCTCGCGGATCAGCCGGGGATCACCGTGCTGCGCGATCGCGTCGCCGCGCCGCAGCGCGACGACGATTTCGAAAGCCCGCGATTTCCGTATTACTGCGGCGAGCTCGCCGAGGCCGATCGCGAGGCGCTGCGCGAGCGCTATCTCGCGGCGCTTCGTGCCGCGAACGTTCCGCTCGACCGTCCGATCGTCGACTGGCTGCCGCGCTGGGACGCGCATCTGCTCGCACTCGTGCGCCGCGCATTTCCCGGCACGCGTCTCGTCATCGTCGAGCGCGATCCGCGCGATGCGCTTCTGAACTGGCTCGCGTTCGGCTGGGCGCGCGGATTCCCGTGCGCGGACCTGCCGACGTTCGCGCAGTGGCTGCACCGGGCACGCACGCACATCCACTATGCCGACGCGCTCGACGAGCCGAAACGGATCGTCGTCGACGCCGACGACCTGCTCGACGATCCGCTCGCGAACGGCGATGCGCTGGCCCGCTTCCTCGGCATCGACGCGTTGCAGCCGGGCGCGAATCTCGCCGCCGTGTCGCGCGGGCTCGGCGGGCTTCCCGTGCAGTTCCCGCGCGGACATTCGCAACGCTACGTCGGCGCGATGGCCGAAGCGTTCGCATTCCTGGAGGCGCCATGAGAACCGTTCCATTCCTGCTGCTCGTTGCGTTGTGCGCCGGTGCCGCGGGTTGCGCCGGCGCGAAGCCGGCCGATCTCTCGCAGCTGCATCTGCCGCCGGGATTCCGCATCGACATCTACGCAAGCGGCGTCACGAACGCGCGCGAGCTCGCGCTCGGCGCGAACGGCACGGTCTTCGCCGGCTCGCGAGAGGACGGCTCGGTGCGCGCGCTGATCGACGCCGACCATGACGGCCGCGCCGAGCGCGTCGTCGTCGTCGCGAGCGGGCTCGAGATGCCGAGCGGCATCGCGTTCCACGACGGCGATCTCTACATCGCAGCGGTCAGTCGCATCGTGAGGCTTCCGGCAATCGAATCGCATCTCGATGCGCCGCCGAAACCCGTGGTCGTCACCGACAAGCTGCCGAAGGAGACGCATCACGGCTGGAAGTTCATCGCGTTCGGACCGGATGGCCGTCTTTACGTCCCGATCGGCGCGCCGTGCAACATCTGCGATCCCGGCGCCGATCACGGCAAGATCATCAGCATGAAACCCGACGGATCGGACTGGCAGGATGTCGCGCTCGGCGTGCGCAATTCGGTCGGCTTCGACTGGCAGCCCGGCACGAACTCGCTCTGGTTCACCGAGAACGGCCGCGACATGCTCGGCGACGATCTGCCTTCCGACGAGCTGAATCATGTGACGAAATCCGGCGAGCATTTCGGCTATCCGTACTGCCATCAGGGCGACACGCTCGATCCCGAGTTCGGCAAGGGCAAATCGTGCAGCGACTACACGCCCCCGGTGCTGAAGCTCGGCGCGCACGTCGCCTCGCTCGGTATGCGCTTCTATACGGGCACGATGTTTCCGCCGGAATATCGCGGCGCGGCGATCATCGCCGAGCACGGCTCGTGGAACCGCACGAAGAAATCAGGCTATCGCGTCATGAGCGTCAAGCTCGACGGCGATCGCGTGAAGGCTTACGAGCCGCTCGTCGAGGGATTCCTGCGCGACGAGAACGTCTCCGGCCGCCCGGCCGACGTGCTCGTGATGCCCGACGGTGCGCTGCTCGTCGCCGACGACCTGGCGAACGTCGTCTATCGCGTGAGCTATGCTGCGCCGGCGACGCCGCGTTCCTGAGAGGTATTCCATGCGCATCCGCAGCGACGACATCGAGACGATGCAGCCGATCCCCGAGGATTTCGCGTTCGGCAAGCCCGGTCCCGCCGGCGAGCCGGTCGTGCTCTCGGCGAATCGCAATCCGCATCTCGCGTGGTCCGACGTGCCGTCCGGCGCGCGCTCGTTCGCGCTGATTCTCGTCGACACCGACGTGCCGACGAAGGGCGACGACGTCAACCAGGAAGGCCGGCACGTGCCGGCCTCGCTGCCGCGCACGGATTTCTTCCACTGGATCATGGTCGATATTCCGCTCGAATGCCGCGAACTCGGCGCGGGCAGTTGCGCCGACGGCGTCGTCGCGCACGGAAAGCAGGATCCGTTCGGCCCGCCGGGTGCGAAGCAGGGCATCAACGACTACACCGGCTGGTTCGCCGGCGATGCCGCGATGGCCGGCGATTATTACGGCTACGACGGCCCGTGCCCGCCGTGGAACGACGATCTCGTGCATCACTATCGGTTCCGCGTCTACGCGCTCGACGTGCAGACGCTCGGCATCGACGGACGCTTCACGGCCGCCGACGCGCTCGCGGCGATGCAGGGCCACGTGCTCGCCGAGACCGAGCTCGTCGGGACGTATACGTTGAACGCAGCGCTGCGGCGTTGAGCCGCGCGCTTTGCCGCAACGTTCCTTGCTAGCATGATCGCGATCCATCGGCGCTTTCCGCATGACTGAAACTTCCACACCGTCGCCGATCGCGGCGCGCGTCGACGCGGCGCGAAGCCTCGCCGACAGCGGCCGGATCCTCGAAGCCGAGCAGGCGTTCCTCGAGATCCTGCGCGAGTCGCCCGGCGAGGTCGATGCGCTCAACTTCGTCGCGATCTGCGCGCACGAGCGCGGCCGTTACGCTCAGGCGCTCGCGCTGCTCGAGCGCGCACGCGGCGCGCGCGCGGACGATCCGGTCACGCTGACGAATCTCGGCGTCACGAACACCGCGCTCGGCCGGCTCGATCATGCGATCGAGGCCTTGCGCAAGGCGCTCGAGATCGCGCCGCATCTGCATCTCACGCGCCTTCGTCTCGCCGAGACGCTCGAACGCGCAGGACGCGCCGGCGACGCGCTGCCGATCTATTTCGGCGCGATCTTCGGCGCGCAGAGCGCCGGCCAATGGCTGAGCGATGCGACGACCGCGCCCGGTTTGCGCCCGATCGTGCTGCATGCGGTGCGGACCGTCGCGGCCGGACGCCGCCGGCTTTTCTCGGAGGCGATCGCGCCGCTTCGCGTGCGTTACGGCGCCGGCGCGATGGCGCGCGTCGAGAAATGCCTCGCGATGTATCTCGGCGATCTGCCGACGAACTACGCCGAGCCGATGCAGCGGCCGAAGTTCCTCTATTTCCCCGATCTGCCGTCTCCGCGCTTCTTCGAGCCGGCGCTGTTTCCGTGGTACGGCGCGCTCGAAGCGAAGAGCGCGGCGATCCGCGGGGAAATGCTGGCCGTGCTCGCCGAGGACCGCGGCTTCGAGCCGTTCCTCGGGCACTTCGACGACGAGCAGCTCGAGGGTCATCTCGAGAACTCGAGCGGCCGTCCGGTCTGGAACGCGCTCTTCTTCTTCCGGCACGGCAAGCGCTACGACGAGAACCATGGCCGCTGTCCCGAAACGTCGGCCGCGCTCGAATCGGTGCCGCTCTGCGACGTTCCGGATCATTCGCCGGAAGTCTGCTATTCGGTGCTGACGCCGGGCTCGCATATCCTTCCGCATCGCGGCGTCACGAACACGCGGCTCGTCACGCATCTCGCGCTCGTCGTTCCCGAAGGCGATCTCGCGCTCCACGTCAGCGGCGAATCGCACGGCTGGGAAGAGGGCCGCTGCTTCACGTTCGACGACACGTTCGAGCACGAGGCTTGGAACCGCAGCGCGAAGACGCGCGTCGTCATGCTGATGGACGTCTGGAATCCGTATCTGACCGACGTCGAGCGCGAGGCGCTGACGGCGCTGATCGTCGCGATCGCGGCGTTCAACCGGGAAGCCGGCGTCAGCTGAGCGCGTCGGGGGTCACATCTCCCGCTTTGCGGGAGAGGTCGGCCGAAGGCCGGGTGAGGGAAGCCTTTGGTTCGACATGCCGAGCGTTGAACCGGCGTGCCCTCACCCTGCCCTCTCCCGCAAGCGGGAGAGGGGAAAAATCTTAGATCCCGGCCGGCAGCGCGATCAGCAACGCGATGCCGAGCACGATGCGATAGATCGCGAACGCCGTGAAGCGGTGCGTGCGGATATAGCCGAGCAGCCACTTCACCGCGACGAACGCGGTCGCGAGCGAGACGACGAACGCGATCGCTAGCGCGCTCCAGTCCTCGTGCGGCGCGCCGTTCTTCGTCGCCTTCAGAAGCTCGTATCCCGCCGCGGCAAACATCGTCGGAATGCCGACGAGGAACGCGAACTCGGTTGCCGCAGAGCGGTTGCCGGTGCCGGCGAGCATCGCGACGAAGATCGTCGCGGCCGAGCGCGAAGTGCCGGGAAACAGCGCGGCGACGACCTGCGCGAGACCGACGAGCACAGCGACGCGCCAGCTGATCTCGGTACTCTCGGGACGTTTCGCCGCGAGCGTCTCGGCGCCGATCATCCAGAAACCGCCGACGATCAGCGCCCACGCGACCGGCGTCACGCTCTCGGGCAGCTTGAAGCCGAGCTTCGTCGCGGCGAAGCCGAGCGCGGCCGTGATCAGGAACGCGACGAAGAGCTTCAGCGCGTAGTCGCGATTTGCCCGATCGCCGAGTCCGGTCGCGAGCTGCCAGAGCCGCTCGCGATAGATCAGCACGACCGCGAGGATCGCGCCGGCCTGGATCACCACGTTGAACACGTCGGAGCGATGCCCGAGCCAATGCTCGGCGATCAGCAGATGACCCGTGCTCGAGATCGGCAGGAACTCGGTGATGCCCTCGATGAGGCCGAGCAGGATCACGTTGAGAAGCTCGGCCACGCGTCGTCTCCCCGTTTCGCGATTCGAAAGGCGCGCGAAGCATAGGCGAGAAACGGCTCGTGGCGGCGTTCGCGCACTGCGTCTTTACGGCCCTGAAAATCAGCACCTTATTGGGGATTTAAGATTAAAAATTGCACCTTAGACGTGCATTAAATTGCATGGGGAACTACTAGGTATTTGATTTAATTAAAACTTATCTGGTCACGTCGAGTGGCACGTCGCTTGCTGAGATCGCTGCACCACAACCCTTGGGGACACCCGCAACGATGGCCACGCACCCCGTCTTCAAGACGATCAAGGACAACGAAGTCGAGTTCGTCGACCTCCGCTTCGCCGACATGCTCGGCAAGCAGCACCATGTGACGTTCCCGGCGCACACGCTCGACGAGTCGCTGTTCGAGGACGGCAAGATGTTCGATGGCTCGTCGATCGCCGGCTGGAAGGGCATCAACGAATCGGACATGGTGCTGATGCCCGATCCCGATACGGCGACGCTCGATCCGTTCGCTGCGCACAAGACGCTGCTGCTCCAGTGCGACGTGCTCGAACCTTCGACGATGCAGGCCTATGCGCGCGATCCGCGCTCGGTCGCCAAGCGCGCCGAGGCGTTTCTGAAATCGACCGGCATCGCGGACACCGCGTTCTTCGGTCCCGAACCCGAGTTCTTCATCTTCGACTCGGTGCGCTACCAGAACGACATGCACCGCGTCATGTACGAGGTCGGTTCGGAAGAGGGCGCGTGGGCCTCGTCGAAGAATCTCGAAGGCGGCAATTCCGGACAGCGGCCCGGCATCAAGGGCGGCTACTTTCCGGTGCCGCCGGTCGATTCGTTCCAGGATCTGCGCAGCGAGATGTGCAAAGTGCTCGAAGCCTGCGGCATGACCGTCGAGGTTCACCATCATGAAGTCGCGACCGCCGGTCAGTGCGAGATCGGCACGCGTTTCAACACGCTCGTCAGGAAGGCCGACGAGCTGATCACGATGAAGTACGTCATCAAGAACGTCGCGCACCAGAACGGCAAGACCGTGACATTCATGCCGAAGCCCATCGTCGGCGACAACGGCTCGGGCATGCACGTGCACCAGTCGCTCGCGAAGAACGGTCAGAACCTCTTCGCCGGCGATCTCTACGGCGGACTTTCGCAGACGGCGCTCTACTACATCGGCGGCATCTTCAGGCACGCGCGCGCGATCAACGCGTTCGCGAACTCGACGACGAACAGCTACAAGCGTCTCGTGCCGGGCTTCGAGGCGCCGGTCATGCTCGCGTATTCCGCGCGCAACCGCTCGGCGAGCTGCCGCATCCCGTTCGTGCATTCGCCGAAGGCGCGCCGCATCGAAGTGCGTTTCCCCGATCCGGTCAACTCCGGCTATCTCACGTTCACCGCGCTGATGATGGCGGGCCTCGACGGCATCCTCAACAAGATCGATCCCGGAGCGCCGAGCGACAAGGATCTCTACGACCTTCCGCCCGAGGAAGAGAAGAACATCCCGACCGTCTGCCATTCGCTCGACCAGGCGCTGGAATCGCTCGACAAGGATCGCGCGTTCCTCAAGGCCGGCGGCGTCATGACCGACGATTTCATCGACGGCTACATCGATCTCAAGATGCAGGAAGTCACGCGCTTTCGCGCCGCGACGCATCCGCTCGAATACCAGATGTATTACGCGATCTGAAACAAGCCATTCCCCCTCTCCCGCTCGCGGGAGAGGGTTGGGGTGAGGGCAAATCGAAGCTGCAGACGAATCACGCTGTCCGCAAGAAACCGCTGTCATCGTTCCGCGCAACCGAAACGCGCGCGCAGCGAGGCGAAAGGAGCAGCGTCCGATGAAGCTGATCACCGCGATCATCCGTCCGTTCAAGCTCGACGACGTCCGCGATGCGTTGACCGACGCCGGCGTCAGTGGCGTCACGGTCACCGAGGTCAAGGGTTACGGCCGCCAGAAGGGCCACACCGAGCTTTATCGCGGCGCCGAGTACGTCGTCGACTTCGTGCCGAAGATCAGGATCGAAGCCGCCGTACCCGACGCGCGCGTCGACATCGTCATCGAAGCGATCGTCGAGGCCGCGCGCACCGACAAGGTCGGCGACGGCAAGATTTTCGTGATCCCTCTCGACCATGCGGTGCGAATCCGCACCGGCGAGATCGGCGAGGACGCGCTGTGACTTCCGGCCGCGCGCGAAGTCTCCGCGCTGCGGCCCTGACGATCATCGCCGCGCCGATGATCGCGCACGCAGCCGACGTTCCTGACAAGGGCGACACGGCGTGGATGCTGACCGCGACCGCGCTCGTGCTGCTGATGTCCGTGCCCGCGCTCGCGCTCTTCTACGGCGGCCTCGTGCGCAGCAAGAACATGCTGAGCGTGCTGATGCAGGTGTTCGTCGTCTTCTCGCTCGTGACCGTGCTCTGGTGCGTCTACGGATACAGCCTCGCGTTCACCGAAGGCAACGCGTTCGTCGGCGGCACGTCGCGGCTTTTTCTCGCCGGCATCGGCGACGCGTACAAAGGCACGTGGTCGCTCGCTTCGACGTTCTCGAAGGGAACGCCGATCTACGAGATCGTGTTCGTCGCGTTCGAGGCGACGTTCGCGGCGATCACGTGCTGCCTCGTGCTCGGTGCCGTCGTCGAGCGCATCCGCTTCTCGGCGGTGCTGATCTTCGTTGCGATCTGGTTCACGCTCTCGTATCTCCCGATCGCGCACATGGTCTGGTTCTGGCCAGGACCCGATGCTTATGTCGACGCCGCGAGCGCCGCCGCGCAGAACGCGAAAGCCGGCTTCCTCTGGCGGATGGGCGCGCTCGATTTCGCCGGCGGGACGGTCGTGCACATCAACGCCGGCGTCGCTGGTCTCGTCGGCGCGTGGCTCGTCGGACGACGGCTCGGCTGGGGCCGCGAAGTGATCCGCCCGCACAGCCTCACGATGACGATGATCGGCGCCTCGCTGCTCTGGTTCGGCTGGTTCGGCTTCAACGCGGGCTCGGCGCTCGAAGCGAACGCTTCGGCCGCGCTCGCGTTCCTCAGCACGTATCTCGCGACAGCGTGCGCCGTGCTTGCGTGGACGTTCGCCGAGTGGATTCTGAAGCGGAAACCCTCGATGCTCGGCGCGGCGTCGGGCGCCGTCGCCGGGCTCGTCGCGATCACGCCGGCAGCCGGCAACGTCGGCATCGCGGGCGCATTCGCGATCGGCGTCGCCGCCGGGCTCGTCTGCCTCTGGGGCGTCAACGGATTGAAGCGCCTCATCGGCGTCGACGATTCGCTCGACGTATTCGGCGTGCACGCGGTCGGCGGCATCACTGGCGCTTTGTTGACCGGCGTTTTCAACTCGCCCGCGCTCGGCGGCACGGGCTCGGTGCAGGACTGGGTCACGATGACGAGCGGCTATCCCGGCATCGCCGCGCAGCTTTTCATTCAGGCGAAAGCCGTCGCGATCACGGTGATATGGAGCGCGACGATCGCCTTCGTCGCGTTCAAGATCGCCGACCGCTCTGTCGGCCTTCGCGTGACGGACGAGCAGGAGCGCGAAGGGCTCGACATCCATTCGCACGGCGAGTCGGCCTACGACTACTGAGGCGCCTTTCGCTCGCGGAACGGCGCCGCCGCTTTGCTAAGCTAGCGCGCCTTACGAGGGGACGCGCGAGATGGAGGAGCCCACGAGCGTTGCGGACGGAGCGGCCGCATGAGCGCGGCGCGACGTGCGCTCGTCACCGGCGGCAGCGGCGATATCGGCGGTGCGATCGCGAACGCGCTTGCGGCCGACGGCTGGCACGTGCTCGTGCACGCGCACGCGTCGCGCGAGCGCGCGGAAGCGGTCGTCTCGGCGATCCGCGCCAACGGCGGCTCGGCGGCAGCGGTCGCGTTCGATCTCGTCGACGGCGACGCGACGCGACGCGCGGTCGAAGCGCTGCTCGGCGACGGAACGATCGAGGCGCTCGTGCACAACGCCGGCATCCACGATGATGCACCGCTCGCCGGCATGCGCGAAGAGCAATGGCGGCGCGTCATCGACGTGTCGCTGCACGGTTTCTTCCACGTCGTGCAGCCACTGCTGCTGCCGATGGCGCGCGCTCGGCGCGGACGCATCGTCGCGGTCTCGTCGGTGGCCGCCGTGCTCGGCAATCGCGGACAGGTTAATTACGCGGCGGCGAAATCCGCGCTGCACGGCGCGACAAAATCGCTCGCGCGTGAGATGGCTTCGCGCGGCATTACGGCGAACGTCGTTGCTCCCGGCGTGATCGCAGGACGCGTGTCGGACGCGACGTTCGACGAAGCGACGATCCGGTCGATCGTGCCCGCCGCGCGCGCGGGCACACCGGAAGAAGTCGCCGCGCTCGTCGCATTCCTTTGTTCCGAGCGCGCGGGTTACATCAACGGACAGGTCATCGGCGTCAACGGCGGCATGGCCTGACACGAACGCTCATGCCGGGACGTCATTCGCCGCGTCGATCAATGCGAATCGACGCCGAGCTGCTTGTCGACCATCGCGACGGCCTGCTCGCGATTCTCGCGTAGTGCCGGCAGCATGATGTCGGCATAGCGGCGGATGTCCGGATCGACGCTGCCGTTCCGCGCCGCTTCGTACATGTCGATCATCCGATCGTGATCGTCGATGACGTTCTGCACGTATTGCGCGTCGAAATCGCCGCCCGGCCTGCGCGCGTGGAGATCGGCGAGCTCGTCCTCGTCGTCGATATCGGTGCGGCGTGGCAGATTGACGTGTTTCTGCGCAGCTAGCAGTTGCAGCGCCTGATCGGCCTTCGTGTGGCTCGACGCGATACGCGCCGCGAGAGAATGGATGCCGGGATTGGCAGCCTGTCCTTCCGCAGCGTGCGCCATCGCGATCTGCGTGATGTTCGCCGAGTTCGCGTTCAGGATGAAATCGACGTCGGCCGCCGGGAGATGGCCCGGAGCGACTTCCGTCGTATCCGGCAACTGCGCTTCGGCGGGGCTCGCGATCAATGTGGTGAACGCGGTTGCGAAAGCGAATGGAAGCAAGCGCATGTCCATGGTCGATCTCCTCGATGCGCGGCATGGCCGCTTCGTCGAAGAGTCTGGATCGCGCGAGCTTAACGCGTGCCCAAACGCGGGCGCCGCGCATGAACAGCAAGAAAACCATTCACCGCAAACGCTTCATCGGCCATGCAATTCGCGACACCCTCACGCGGCACGCGCGAACAACGCGAGCGCGGGCGAAGTCGCGTCACCGCCCGCATCGCGTGCGTCGAGGCCGGGACAGACCGCGCTCGCGAGCCTGCCGATCGCGGCCGCGAGACGATCCATCAGCGCGACGTTGTCGCGAAGGCGCCGCGCGAGATCGTCGGTCGTCAGCACGTCGTGCAGCCCCTGGTTCATCGCGACGAACCAATCGAGCTCGCGCTGATCGAGCATCGCGCGGCCGTTGCGGCGACGGCTCGCCGCGTGCCAGAGGCGGAAGAACGCCTGCATGCGGCGGTTCAGCTGCTGCGCGCGATCGAGCGTCTCGCGCAACGCGCCGAGCAGGGCGAGATCGGCGAGCCGCTGCTGGAACACGAGCTGGCAAAGCACGCCCCAGTAGTACGCGTAATCCCAGACGACCTTGATCGGCATCACTTCGGCGTCGCCGAACATCGGATACTGGTCGCGGTAGAGCGTCAGCGTGTTCTCGTAGAACGAGAAGAAGAGCTGCTCGAAGATCCGCGCGTAGGGAGCGAGCGGTTGCGCTGCGCGGTCGAGCGCGACGAGCTCGGTGATGTACGTGTTCGAGATCGCGATGAAATCGCTGCCCGGCGAGTAGAACGGATCGAGGAACACGCCGGCGTCGCCCGTCAGTGCCCAGCGATCGCCAGAGAATACGCGCGTGCAGCCGTACGAGAATCCGCGCAGGAAGAGGAAATCCATGAGCTTGCCGCGCCGCGCCGCGCATTCGCGCGCGATGGCGGGTTGGTGCTCGGCGAACCAGTCGAGCGAGCGCTCGAACGAGCTCATCGTCTCGAGCGGATGCATCTTCGCGTCGCAGACGATGCCGACCGAATGCGCGCCGGAGCCGAGCGGGATCAGCCACGCCCAGTAGCCGGGACCGCAGAAATGGTTCGTCGAGCGCCAGCGCTCGCGCGGCGAGCAGCGGCCTTGCCATTCGCCGTCCTCGCACCAGGCGTCGAGGTCGAGCCGGTCGTCGAGCCGGAACCAGACCGCATTCGCGTCGTGGCCGTTTGCCTCGGCGATCCCGAGCTTGCGCTTGACGAGCCCTGCGCGGCCCGAAGCGTCGACGAGCCAGCGCGCGCGCAGCGTCTCAGGCGCGCCGTCGCGCTCGATGCGGACGACGTGGCTCGCGCCGTCGCTGCCGAGATCGAAGCCGCGCACGACCGTGCCGTCGCGGAAGTCGATGCCGCGCCGGCGTGCCTCCTCGCCGAGGAAGTTCTCGAAGATGCCGCGATCGATCTGCCAGGTCGGCGTCGGCATCACGCGCCTGACGCCGAGCTCGGTGACGTTCTCGATGTCGCTGCGGCCCTCGCTGAAGAAGAAGCGGAAGCCGAACTTGCGAATGTGCGCTTCTTCGAGATGCGCGCGCAGGCCGAGCACGTCGGAGAAATAGTGCGCGCCGATCTCGACGGTCGATTCGCCGACCTTGTGCGCGGCGGCCGGTACCGGATGCGCGCGGCGCTCGACGACGACGATGTCGAGATCGGCGAAGCGCGCGCGCAGCTGCAAGGCGAGCGTCAGACCGGCGAGCCCGCCGCCGAGAATCACGATGTCGTGCATGCGCGCTTCCGCCATCGGCGGTCTCCCGGCAGACGCGGTCATTGTGCACGCAATCGCGCTGGCCCGCGTGATTCGCGGGGCGGGTTTCGATTGCGACCTTCGACCGTCCCGGTCGCCGGATCAGGACGGCTCGCGCCCTTCGATCGCGCCGGCGGGCGCGGCGCGGCCGACGAAGAGCGAGAGCATCGGCGTCGTCATCAGCGTCGTCACGATCGCCATGATCATCAGCATCGTGAAGATCTCGAAGCCGATCACGCCCGCGTCGAGGCCGATCTTCATGACGATGAGCTCCATCAGCCCGCGCGCGTTCATCAGCGAGCCGACCGCGCCCGCTTCGCGCCAGCCGAGCCCGGCGATGCGCGCGCCGCCGCCGGTGCCGAGCACCTTGCCGGCGACGGCCGCGGCGAGGATCAGCGCCATCGCGGGCAGGCCCGCGCCGGTGAATGCGTCCGGCGTCGTGCTGAGACCGGCGAGCGCGAAGAAGACCGGCATCAGCACGAGCACGGCGACGTGCTCGATACGCTCGATCAGCGTTTCGAGCAGCCTGTCGTCGCGCG
>DASZWL010000299.1:0-6202 GCA_035546695.1 Rhodanobacteraceae bacterium
CTTTCCGCTTTCCGCTTTCCGCTTTCCGCTTTCCGCTTTCCGCTTTCCGCTTTCCGCTTTCGCTTCCGAATCCCTCTGTGTCGCGGCGAAGGGCGGACGGAGAAGCCGCGTGCCCCGCACGCGGGCGGCGCGAGGACCGCGCCGATTCGATCGTCAGGCCAGGATGGCCTGTCGATCGAACCCGTCCGTCCGTAGCGAACCCGGCGAAGCCGGGCGCGGCACCGAGGGCGTGTTCTCTTTGGTGACTTTCTCTTGCACGAGCAAGAGAAAGTCACGCGCCGGCCACGATGGCCGGCAAGACCCACAGGGACGTGAGTCGGTTTTGCGTCAACGTCGACGATCGAAAGACAAAAACAACGAAACGTCGAACCAGCGTGCCCTCACCCTACCCTCTCCCGCAAGCGGAAGAGCGGAACCCTCGTTCATTCGAACCGCAACACGGCATGCAACGGCGCCTCGCGCAGCCACCGCGCACGTCCGCCGAGAAACGCCAGCTCGGCGACGACCGCCGCGCCGATGACATCGGCGCCGGCGTTCTCGCACAACTCTGCCCCGGCGATCAGCGTGCCGCCGGTGGCGAGCACGTCGTCGACGAGCAGCACGCGCTCGCCGCGCACGAACGCGTCGGCGTGGAGCTCGAGACGATCGGAGCCGTATTCGAGCGCGTATTCGATACCGAGCGTTCGCGACGGCAGCTTGCCGGGTTTGCGCAGCGGAACGAATCCGGCGCCGAGAGCAAGCGCCGCGGCGGCGCCGAAGATGAAGCCGCGCGCTTCGATGCCGGCGACGCGTGCGATCGATGCATCGCGGAACGGCGCGACGAGCGCGTCGATCGCAGTCGCGAACGCCTCGGCGTCAGCGAGCATCGGCGTCAGGTCCTTGAACACGACGCCGGGCTTCGGGAAATCGGCGACGTCGCGCACGAAACGCAGCAATTCGGCGCTCACGGCTCCGTCACTGCCGGTTCGGCAGCCGGCCGCGGCGCGCGCCGATACGAGCCGATGAAGATGCCGACGAGCGAAAGCGCGACGCCGATCCAGTCGAGCGCGCGCGTCGGCCGTGCGAACAGGATCACGTCGAACACGAACGACAGCGCCGGCTGCAACAGCAGCAGAAGCCCGATCAGCGAGGCCGGGAGCTGCGGCATCGCGCGCGTCAGCAATACCCAGCCGAGCACCTGGCCGAAGAATCCGAGGCCGAGCAGCGAAGCCCACGATTGCGCGTCCGGCAACGCGAGCGAATCCTGCTCGACGATCGCCGCGATGCCGAGCACCGCAGCGCAGAGCAGCGTGCTGACGCAAAGAAGCTGCGCAGGCGCGAGCCGCACGTGCCCGCCGCGCTGCGCGTGCCGCGTCGACAGCATGTAGGCGGCGTACGCGACGCCGGTGACGACGCCGAGCACGACACCGAGCCGGTATTGCGGGCCGACGCTCTCCCAGTCGAGCCCGACCAGGAGATAAAGCCCGACGAACGCGAGCGCGACACCGGCGAGGAACGGCCAGCCGAGTCGCTCGCGATAGATCGCGAACCCTGCCAACGCCATCAGGAACACCTGGAAATTGCCGAGCAGCGTCGCCACGCCGGGCCCTACGTAGAGGATGCTGCGATGCCAGAGCATGAGATCGGCCGCGAACGCGATCGCCGGGATCATCAGCCAGCCGAGATCGCTCCAGCCGACGCGCTTCCATTTGCCGAGCGCGACGAGCCCGATCAGCAGCATGCCGCCGCCGAACGCCATGCGGTAGAACGCCGAGACCGTCGGACCGACATGCGCGACCTTGACGAAGAGACTCGTCGTGCTGATCGCCGCCGCGCCAGCGATCATCTCGACGAGCGCCGCGCGCGGAACTTCGGGATGCGCGGAAGACATCACGCGATCGCGTCGTACTTCGGCAACGCGAGGCCTTCGGATTCGGCTGCCGCGAGCCATTCCTGCAGCGCGGCGAGGCCGAGCATCGTTTCGGCGTACCGCGCGGCGGCTCCGTCGAACGCGACGCCGTACGTGCGAAAGCGCAGCACGACCGGCGCGTACATCGCGTCGGCGATCGAGAACGCGCCGAACAGGAACGGACCGTCGGCCGCGCGCTCGCGGCATTCGCGCCAGATCCGCGCGATGCGATCGATATCGCCGGCGGCATCGGCCGGCACGACGAAGCCTGGCACGCGGCGCCGGCAATTCAGCGGCAGCGCGTTGCGCAACGCCTGGAAACCCGAGTGCATTTCGGCGCTGACCGATCGCGCGACCGCGCGCCGCGCCGGATCGGCCGGCCAGCCGGCGCCGCCGAGCAACGTCTCGCTGACGTATTCCGAGATCGCGAGCGAATCCCAGACGACGAGTTCGCCGTCGTGCAGCACCGGCACGCGGCGGCTCGGCGACAGGCGCGCGACGCCGCGCTCGAACTCCGGCGTGTCGAGCGGCAGTCGAATTTCGTCGAACAAGATGCCGTGATGACGCATCAGGAGCCAGGGCCGGAGCGACCACGACGAATAATTCTTGTTGCCGATGACGAGCGTCAGCGACCGGCTCATGGTCTTCCTTCGGTGTAGGGCAGCACGAAATCCGGCGCGCGCGAGAAGACGAGCGACGGCGGCGATTCGCCCGCGACCATGTCGCGCGTGACGATGAGGCGGCCGGCGGGATCGGCCATCAGCAGGCGCTCGTCCTTGCCTTCGATCGTCAGCATCGCCGGTCCGCCGGGCGGGAAATGCACTTCGACGCCGCTGATCGCCGGCGCCGCGTCGCCGCGGCTCTTCGCGTAGAACGCCCTCGCCTGCCCGAGGCCGGCTTCGATGTCGCTCCACGGCACGTTGAGCGCGCCCGCGCCGCGCAGACCCACGTTGACGATCAGCGCCAGCGACCCCTTCGGCTGGTTCGTCTCGACCGGTGGGTTTTCGGCACGGAGTGCATCGCTGACCGGAAATTTCACCGCGCCGCCGGCGCCGACCGCGACCGGGATCGCCCCGCCCTTCGCATGGATGACGATGCGGATGTCCTCGGCGTGCACGGCGGGCAGCTTGCTTTCGATGCGCTCGACCGCGATGAGCCGGTCGTAGGCCTCGATGCCGGCAATCGGCGAGAGCACCTGATAGAGCGTCAGGTACGGAGTCGTGCCGGCCTCGTCCGCTTCCGCCGCGACGGAAGCAAGCGTGAAGCACAGCAGCAGGACGAGCGGTTTCATCGACGGACTTCGCCGCGGAAAACGGAGCCGAAGCCTAGCAGGTTGGCGCGGCCTCAGGCCGATTGCGGCGCCGCGCCGCCGGTCGCGACGACGGGAGGGCGTTCCTGCCTGAGGTCGGCATCGATCGCATCGGCGATCGGCGCGGCGCGCTCGACGTCGCTGTCGGCGACCATGACCGTCACGAGATCCCAGGCCGGCAACTGGCCGATCGCGCCGGTCAGGTACTCGCCGGACACGAACGCATCGATCCCGGCGTCGGCCAGAGCCGCCTTGACGAGGTTGGCGTCGATGATGTTCTCGGCTCTGTAAACGATCTTCACGATGGGTAACGCTAGCGAAACGGACCGTCGCACGCAAACGCTTGCGGCGCTATGATCGCCTCCGTCCAGCCGCCGCGGGGTGGGGAGGCGATACGCCTTGCCGCGCGGTTGAACGTCCCGCCACCGAACGAGGCCGACATGGCCCTGCTGTTGCCCGACGATGAGCTCGCCGAGCGTATCCGCGATTGCGTGCTCGAGCTTCTGATCGCGCGCGGTCCCGGGCGCAGCATCTGTCCCAGCGAGGCCGCGCGCATGCTTGCGATGCGCACGGGCGCGCACTGGCAGGATCTCATGCGCCCGGTCCGCACCGTGGCCGCCGCGATGGCCGAAGCGGGCTCGATCGAAGTGCTGCAGCACGAAGCCGTCGTCGACATCGGCGACGTGCGCGGGCCGGTCAGGCTGAGACTGCGCGCGCTGCATGGCGAGAGGACGCGCGAAGCGGCGGCGTGAAGCGCGCTCTTTGCGCGCGACGACGCGCCGGCGACTCCCGACGAGGGCGCGCAGCGGCCAACCTCTTTCTTACGAAGCCGCGTAGAGGCCGGCCCGGCTCGGCTAAACTCGCGGGTCACGCTGCGTGCGACGTTTCCCGAATGACCGAGCCCACACCGAACCACTTCATCCGCCAGATCATCATCAACGACCGCGCCGCCGGAAAGCACGGCGGACGCGTCGCGACGCGCTTTCCGCCCGAGCCGAACGGCTATCTGCACCTCGGTCACGCGAAATCGATCTGCCTCAACTTCGGACTCGCGCGCGAGTTCGCCGGCAATTGCGACCTTCGCTACGACGACACGAATCCGGCGAAGGAAGAGCAGGAATACGTAGACGCAATCCAGAACGACGTGCTCTGGCTCGGTTTCGAATGGAACAACCTGCGCCATACGTCGGACTATTTCGAAGTGCTCTATCTCTGCGCCGAGAAGCTGATCCGCGACGGCAAGGCCTTCGTCTGCGATCTCTCGGCCGACGAGGTGCGCGAGACGCGCGGCACGCTGACCCTGCCCGGGCGCAATTCGCCGTTTCGCGACCGGTCGCCGGACGAGAACCTCGATCTCTTCCGCCGCATGCGTGCCGGCGAGTTCGCCGACGGCGCGCGCACGCTGCGCGCGAAGATCGACATGGCGTCCGGCAACATCAACATGCGCGATCCGACGATCTACCGCATCCGCAAGCTGACGCACCAGCACACCGGCGACGCCTGGCCGATCTATCCGATGTACGACTACGCGCACTGCGTCTCCGACGCGGTCGAAGGCATCACGCACTCGCTCTGCACGCTCGAGTTCGAGGATCACCGCCCGCTCTACGACTGGTTCCTCGATCAGCTCGATATCCCGGCCCATGTCGAGCTCGTCGAGCCGATGCGCCGCGCCGGGCTCGCCGGCACGCCGAGCCGGCCGCAGCAGATCGAGTTCGCGCGCGGCAATCTCGACTATACGGTCATGTCGAAGCGCAAGCTGATGGCGCTCGTCAACGACCGGCTCGTCGACGGCTGGGACGATCCGCGCATGCCGACTTTGGCCGGCGTCCGCCGTCGCGGTTTTCCGCCGGCGGCGATCCGCACGTTCTGGGAGCGTGCCGGCGTCACGAAGCAGAATTCGGTCATCGAATTCAGCGTGCTCGAGAACAGCGTGCGCGAAGTGCTCGACGCGAGCGCGCCGCGCCGCATGGCGGTGCTCGATCCTTTGAAACTCGTGATCGCGAATCTCGGCGCGGCGCACGAGGAATCGCTCGAATTCGCGAACCATCCGAAGAACGCCGACCTCGGCACGCGCCGCGTCCCGTTTTCGCGCGAGCTCTGGATCGAGCGCGAGGATTTCGCCGAGATTCCGCCGAAGGGTTTCCATCGCCTCGCACCGAACGGCGAAGTGCGCCTTCGCAACGTCGGCATCGTGCGTTGCGTCGACGTCGTGAAGAACGCCGACGGCTCGATCGCCGAAGTGCATTGCACGCTCGATCCCGAGACGCGCCACGGCATGCCGGGCGCCGATCGCAAGGTCAAGGGCACGATCCACTGGGTCAGCGCGAAGCACGCGATCGCGGCCGAAGTGCGTCTCTACGATCGTCTTTTCACGGTACCCGATCCCGACGACACGAGCGACGGCAAGACGTACGCGGAGCATCTGAACCGTGATTCGAAACGTGTCGTGCAGGGTTGGCTCGAGCCTTCTCTGGCCGACGAGGAGCCCGAGGCGAACGTGCAGTTCGAGCGGCTCGGTTATTTCGTCGCCGATCGGCACGATCATTCGCGGGCGCATCCGGTGTTCAACCGGACCGTGACGCTGCGCGATTCGTACGCGGTGCGGTGAGAAACGCCGCTGTTCGCGAACCCAACCGCTGCCGTCATTCCCGCGAAAGCGGGAATCCATGTTGCGTTTGAGCACCCGGAAATGGATTCCCGCTTTCGCGGGAATGACGGCAACGCGGTGTGTGCGGTTCCAACAGCTAACCGCTTGCGCGCACCGCGACAGGCTCCGGATTCATGACCCGCAAATAATGCCGATCGAACGCCGCGAGCTGGCTTTCGAGCTCCGAATACGGCCCCGGTTCCCATGCATTCGACGCGACGCCGCGCTGCGTGTTCTCGCAGAGCTCCCAGTCCTGCCGGTTCGTCAGATCCCAGAACTCGATCGCGGGCGACGCATCGAAGCCCGGCTTCGCGATCGCATCGGGATGGAAATACCAGTCGCAGACGATGCGCGT
>DASZWL010000300.1:0-5201 GCA_035546695.1 Rhodanobacteraceae bacterium
GCGCTCGCGCTCGCGGAGCCGCGCGATCGCATCGGCGCGCGTCGCATCGAGCAAGGCGGCCGTTCCGGTCGAGCGCAGCGGATAGCGCGCTTCGGGTCGCGGGCCGAGGTGCAGGACGTCCTTGTACGTCGATGCCATGTCGGCGAGCGTCGATTCGCGATGCGTCGCGAGCGATGTGCGTACCTGATCGAGTGCTGCGCGATCGTCGAGCAGCTCCGCGACGCGCGAGCCGACGGAGTCCGCGTCGGGCTCGACGAGGAATCCGTCGACGCCGTCGCGGATGCGTTCGGCGAGCGCGCCGACGCGCGTCGCGATGACCGGCACGCCGAGGCTGCGCAGCTCCGACAGCGTGTAGCTGAAAGTTTCGGCGACGGTCGGCAGGAGCAGCGCCGCATCGGGTGCGATGCGCGCGATGAGCGAAGGAAGCTCCGCGCGCGCGTAGTCGAGAACGATGTGCACGCCGCTCTGGCCGAATAGCGCATGCGCGTCGGCGCCGGCGCCGATCAGATAGAGATCGGCGTGTTCGCGAAGCTGGTCGAGCGCGGCGACGAGCAGCTCGGCGCCTTTGCCGCGCCGCACGCGGCCCGGTACGAGCAGGCGTGGGCGATGCTGCGCGAAAAGCGCCCTCACCCTGCCCTGTCCCGCAAGCGGAAGAGGGGAAAAGCCTTCGGGCCACGGCGCGAAGCCGTGCGCGATCACGTGCTGCGGCAGTTCGGCGAGTTCGGGCGCGAGACGCAGATGGTTCGCGAGCGCGGAGCGGCTCGGTGCGATCATCGTCGCGTCGGCGTTGCGCAGTGCGCGGCTCATCGCGTCGCGTAGCGCGCGCCAGTGCGCGGTGTCGCGATTCGGGAATTCCGCGTCGTCGCCTTGCGCGGCGAGATCGCGTGCGAGCTGCGCTTCGTCGAATCTCAGTTTCGGATCGCCGAAGTCGCGATGCAGCGTCGGCCACAAGGGGTAGTGATCGTGTATGACCGCGAATGTCGGCAGGTGCGTCGACAGCGCGTCGAGGCTGTGGCCGATCAGCGAGGAGACGACGACCGCGTCGATGCTGTAGTCGCGGATGACGTCGCCGAGGATTTCTCGATAGGCAGTGTCGGCAATCGCCGTGTCGGCGATCGGCATCGGCAACGGAACGCGCAGCAGCGGCGGTCCCGCGAGGCGGCCGTCGTGAAGCTCGAGCCATTCGCCGTGGATCCTGCGCTGGAAGCTGCCGCGCGCGATCAGCACGAGATGGCACGCACCGTCGAACGCGCGCGCGAAATCGCGGACCCAGCGTTCGGCGCCGCCGCCCCAGCCGTGCAGCACGTGCAGCAGAACGGGTCGAGCGTCGAGGCCCGGCCGATCGGGCGAGGCATCGCTTGCGGCGGCCGCGGCGACGCGCTCGCGCAGCGCCGCGAACGGCGAGGGCGGACGCGGATCGCGCGGATCCTGTGGAACGCGCGCGGTGACGATCGGCGCGCCGGTGCGAACGTAGAGATGATCGAGCACGACGCAGCGCAAGCCATGCGCGGCTAGAGCATCGGCATCGGCAAGCGAGGCTTTGCCGAGATCGGCGAGGCGCTCGCCGTGCCAGGCGCTGAGCGCGGCGCGATGCAACGAGGCTTCGACGAGCTGCCGCTCGCCGTAAGCGAAGCAGAGCGCGTCGATTCGCGTGCCGTCGCGATTCGCGAGCGGAAGCGGATCGCGATCGGCATCGACGTCGTCGAGCGCCGCGGCGCCGACGACGCCATCGCATTCGAGCGCGCGCAGGAGGCGCTCGATCGCGAGCGGCGGCAACTCGGCATCGGCGCGGACAAGGATCAGCGTCTCGCTCGGAAATGCACGCGACGCGAACGGCAGCAAGTCGAGAGGATCGTCGCTCGCCGGCGCGTCGACGTGTTGCGCGTCGGCGCTCGTCGCGGGTCCGAGACGGACGAGCGGCGTCGCGGCATCGAGGCCCGCGATCGCGCCGGATCGCGATGCCGTTCCGAAGACGCAGAGGCGGAACGGACGCTCGGAAATGCCGCGCACGGATGCTTCCCGTCAGCGAACGTCGTAGCCGTCGTCGAATGCACGACCTCGAACGCGTGGTGCGATGCCGCTCGCGATCGCGGAATTCGGGAATGACGAGCGCATGGCGGCTCCGGGCTTGTGAGTGGGGCGGATTATCGCCGATCCCGTCGATCGCGCGCCTCGGTCGAGAGCCGCGCCTTCACTTCTCCCGCTTGCGGGAGAAGTCGGCGCGAAGCGCCGGATGAGAGCGATCGGAGCGCGGCGCTTTCGCAAGTATTGCCCTCACGCGCGCCTTCGGCGCGACCCCGGATCGAGTCCGGGGCAGGCTCTCTCCCGCAAAGCGGGAGAGGTGACGTCGAGGCAAAACCACCGCGTCTCGCCTCGCGCGACGCGGCGCGGGTAGACTCGCCGAAGCCGTTTCCGGATCGCGCGCTTGGCCTTCTTCGTCCGCTTCTTCTCCTTCGTTGCCGTCTGCTGGCGCCTGCTGCGCGCGCCGTTCCTGATCGCCGTCGGCTTCGCGATCGGATTCGTACTGCCGTATACGATCTGGCTCGATCGCGAGGTGCGCAGCCGCTTCGACGATCTTTCCTGGGACGTTCCGAGCCGCGTCTATGCGCGCCCGTTGCTGCTCGCGGCGGGGTTGCCGATGACGGCCGACGTCTTGAAGATCGAGCTCGATGCGGCGCGCTATGTCGAGGCGCCGTCGGCGACGAGTGCTGGCACGTACAGCCGCGACGGCACGCGTTTCATCGTCGCGCGCCGCGCTTTCATCTATCTCGACGGACGCGAGCGCGAGAAGCGCATCGCGATCACGCTCGCCGACGGACGCGTCGCGCGGCTCGCCGATGCCGACAGCGGCGCCGCGCTCGATCGCGTGCGGCTCGAACCCGCGCGCATCGCGACGCTGTACGGCGCGTTGCAGGAGGATCGCCGCGTCGTGCAGCTCGGCGAAGTGCCGACTCTGCTCGTCACGGGCCTGCAGGCCGTCGAGGATCGCGATTTCAAACGTCATCACGGCATCGACTCGGTCGCGATCCTGCGCGCGGCGTGGGCGAATCTCGTCGCCGGTCGAGTCGTACAGGGCGGATCGACGCTGACGCAGCAGCTCGTCAAGAACCTCTTCCTCGATCGCAGCCAGAGCTTCGCGCGCAAGTTCAACGAGGCGCTGCTCGCGCTGATCATCGAGGCGCGCTACGGCAAGCGGCGCATCCTCGAGACCTACGTGAACGAGGTGTTCCTCGGCCAGCAGGGTGGGCAGGCCGTGCATGGATTCGCCGCGGCGAGCGAGTTCTATTTCGGGCGCGACGTGCACAGCATCGGTCCGGCCGAGATCGCGCTGCTCGTCGGCATGGTGCAGGGGCCGAGCTACTACGATCCGCGACGCAATCCCGAACGCGCGCTCGGACGTCGCAACGTCGTGCTCGGCGAATTTCGCGACACGGGTTTGATCGACGATGCGACGTACGCATCGGCGACGAAGCAGCCGCTCGGCACGGCCGCGAACGCGCAGCTGCCGCGCGATCGCTATCCCGCGTTCCTCGATCTCGTGCGGCGGCAGATCCGCAAGGACTATCCCGACGCGGAGCTCAACAGCGCGGGCCTTTCGATCATGACGACGCTCGCGCCGTCGGTGCAGACGCTCGGCGAAGCTGCGATCGACAAGGCGCTGACGGCGCTCGGCAAGCGCGGCGCAACGGTCGACGCGGCGCTCGTCGTCACCGGCGCGAAGGACGGCGAGGTCGAGGCGATGATCGGCAGCCGCGATCCCGACGAGCCCGGCTTCAACCGCGCGCTCGACGCGGTGCGGCCGATCGGCTCGCTCGTCAAGCCGTTCGTGAATCTCGTCGCGCTCGCGCAGCCGCAGCGCTATTCGCTCGCGACGCTGATCGAGGATTCGACGGTGGACCTGCCACAGCGCGACGGCTCGCGCTGGCGTCCCGAGAACGACGATCACGAGACGCACGGCAACGTCATGCTGATCGACGCGCTCGTGCACAGCTGGAATCTCGCGACCGTGCATCTCGGCCTCCGGATCGGCGTCGATCGCGTTCGCGCGTTTCTCGAATCGTTCGGGCTCGGACGCGCGATCAATCCGAATCCGTCGCTGCTGCTCGGCGCGCTCGATCTCAGCCCTTTCGACGTTGCGGCGCTCTATCAATATCTCGCCGCCGACGGTCACGCGTTGCCGCTCACGGCGCTCCGCGGCGTGCTCGATGCGAAGGGGCGACCGTTGACGCGCTATGCGGTCAAGGCCGGCGCCGGCGACTACGTGCAGGCGGCGCGGCTCGTGACGTATGCGATGCAGCAGGTCGCGATCTCGGGCACCGCGCATGCGATCGCCGACTCCAGACTCGGCAACCTGCACGCGGCCGGCAAGACCGGCACGAGCGACACGCAGCGCGATTCGTGGTTCGCCGGGTTCACGGGCTCGACGCTCGCGGTCGCCTGGGTCGGCCGCGACGACAACAAGCCGACCGGCCTCATGGGTTCCACCGGCGCGCTGCGCGTGTGGATCGAGCTGATGAAGCGCCTTCCGGCCGCGCCGCTCGACGTCCCGGCCGACGGCATCGAGCGCGTCTTCGTCGACGCGCAATCGGGCAAGCGCACCGATTCCGCGTGCAGCGGCGCGCGCGAGCTGCCGTTCGTGCGCGGTTACGCGCCGGAAGAGGTCGAGCATTGTCCGCTCGACGAGCTCAAGAACTGGTTTCGCGGCGGGGCGTCGGACGAATCGAAGGACGCGCATGACCAGTAACCGTCATCCCGGCGAAGGCCGGGATCCAGTTCCTGTTTTGCGACACTCGTGTTCCACTGCAAGAAGAAAGCTGGATCCCGCCTTCGCCGGGATGACGTAGTGGAGCCATGGTGACGAAAGGCGTGGTGACGCGGCGTTGCCATCACGCGAGGAGCGCGTTTCGTGTATTTTTCAGGATTCGCCGACTCTCTTTTTCGCACTACGCAATGAACCAACGTTTTTTCCTCTGTGCACTCGCGCTCTTCAGCACGCTCGCGCTTTCTGCCTGCACGCAACCGAGCGCTCCTTCGAAAGCGGCGACGAAGCCGTCCGTCCTCGATCACGATCCCGTCGGCGCGATCCGCGCGGCCGGCATGGGCATGGATTCGTCGGTCCAGGTGCATCCGCTGCGCGATCCGGCGATCGAGGGCTATCTCAGGGATGCGCACGCAGCCGAAACCGCGAAGAACTACGACGC
>DASZWL010000301.1:0-5859 GCA_035546695.1 Rhodanobacteraceae bacterium
GATCGAACGGCTGATCTTCGGCAGCTTCTATCAATCCGGCCAGAGCTGCATCAAGGTGCAGCGCATCTACGCGCACGCCGCGATCTACGCCGAGCTTCGCGAACGCTTCGTCGCGGCGACGAAGAAGCTCAAGGCCGGCGATCCGAAGAAGCGCAGCGTGTTCCTCGGTCCGCTGATCAACGAGGAAGCCGCGAAACGCCTCGAAACCTGGATCGCCGAAGCGCGCGATGCCGGCGCGAAGTTGCTTTGCGGCGGCAAGCGGCGCGGCAACATGCTCGAAGCGACCGTACTCGAAGACGTGCCGCGCGATGCGAAGCTCAACGCGCTCGAGGCGTTCGGACCGGTCACCGTGCTCGCGAAGGTCGACGATTTCGACGAAGCGATCGATCGCGTCAACGATTCCGACTACGGCCTCCAGGCCGGCGTCTTCACGAACGATCTCGCGCACGCGATGCGCGCGTGGGACCGCATCGTCGCCGGCGGCGTCATCGTCAACGACGTGCCGAGCTTTCGCGTCGACAACATGCCGTACGGCGGCGTGAAGCTTTCGGGTTTCGGCCGCGAAGGCGTGCGCTACGCGATCGAGGATATGACCGAGCGGCGGCTGATGGTGATGCGCGGAACTTGACTGACGCGCTCATCGACGAGCGCCCATGTCCTCGGGAAACACGAGTTTTGCGCCGCCAATGATGTTGACCAGAACGTGATCGCCTATCTGCACGAAGCAGCCGGTCGCGACCGGCGCTTCGACGACGGACCCGTCGTCCATCGCGATCGTGGCCATGACCGGATCGGCGCCGCGCAGCGAGCGGACGACGCCATTCGCCTGCCATAGGTATTCCACGCCGTGGAACGACGTCTTCTCGAACATGTCATACGCGACGATCGCGCCGAACAGAGCGATCGCCGCGAGATACGGTTTCCAGGGCGAGAACTTCGGCTTCATCGCGCAAGGATCGCCCAGCGCTCGTGATCGCGCCAGCGGCCGCCGATCTTGAGGTACCGCGGCGAGAAGCCTTCCTTGCGGAACCCGCAGGCTTTCGCGAGTGCGATCGACGCGAGATTGCCGGGCTGGATGTTCGCTTCAAGCCGATGCAGCTTCATGACGCGGAATGCGTGGCGTACGATCGTCTGCATACCTTCGTACATATAGCCTCGCCGCGCGTGCGGCACGAACGCGTAATAGCCGGTGTACGCGCTCCGGAACGGGCCCATGACGACGTTCGAGATCGTGATGATGCCGACGAGCGCGCCATCGTCGCGAGTTCGTATCGCGAACGCATTCTGACCAGGCCCGGACATGCGCGCGACGTAAGCGCGGAACGCCGTGGGCGTCGATGCCGGCGAGACCCACGGCCTGTGCAGCGCGCAACTTCGCCGCGATGCCGCGATGAACTCGGCTTCGTCGTCGAGCGAAAGACGGTCGAGCCGGATGCGCGCTTTCATCGATGATCTTGCGGATCTTCTCAACGCGTCGGCGCAAACCGGTGCAGCGTCGCGGCGGCACCGGTCGCGTCGAGGCCGTTTTCCCAATCTTCCATCAGCGCGATCAGCACGAGCTTCTCGAACTCGGCGCCGAAGCGCTGCGCGATCGCGTCGGGATCGCGAATGCGCTTGCCGTCGCCGATCAATCCGAAATGGACGTGGCCGTTGTAGCTCAGGATCGAAAGGCCGAGCCCGATCGATCCCGTCTGCGGAACCCAGAACATCAGCTCGCGCACTTCGGCACCGGCGAGATACAGCGGCTGCTGCGGACCCGGCACGTTCGTCGCGACCGCGCTCGCCTTGCGGCTGAAGAGATCGAGCGCAGGGCCCTGCACCGCCGCGGGCGCCATACCGAGCGCGGCGAGGAGGCCGAACGCGACGATCGCCTGGCGCCGGCCCTTGAGATCGCGCATGCATGCCGCGACGCGCTCTAGCCGCGTCAGCGGATTCGGCTCGCCGATCGGAAGGTCGAGGAACACGAGCCCGAAATGGTTGCCGAGCTTCTTCGCGTGCTCGAGCGGACGCAGATTCACCGGCACCGTCGCGCGGATCGTGAGTCCGTCGGGATCGTCGCCGACGTCGCGCAGATAGCCGCGCAGCGCGCCCGACGCGCAGGCGAGCAGCACGTCGTTGACCGTGCAGCCGAGCGCGCGGCCGAGCGTCTTCACCTCGTCGAGCGGCAGCGGATCGGCCCATGCGACGCGCTTCACGGTGCCGAGCGGACCCTTGAGCGCCGTGATCGGATCATCCGGCAAGGTGATCGCGATCGCGAGCTCGCGCGTGATCTCGCTGCCTTCGCGCGCGACCATCGCCGCGATCTCGGGATCGCCGAGCATCGCGGCGGCTTTCTCCCAGGCTTTTCCGCCGGCGGCGAACAGCTTCTGCAATCCGATCTGCGTCGGCTCGAGCAGCCGCTCGAGCACGCCGCCGCGATCGCGATTGAGCCAGGTTTTCGCGAGCTCGGCGTGGGCTTCGGGCCGCTGCGCGGTGTCGGTCAGCGAAAGCAGCACCTGCACGAGCGCGAGACCATCCGCATAGCAATGATGGATGCGCGCGATCAGCACGCCGCCGTCGCGATGATTCTCGACGACATGGAATTGCCAGAGCGGGCGCGAATGGTCGAGCGGCGTCGATGCAAGCTCGCCGACGAATTTCTCGAGCACCTTCTTGTCGGCCGCTCCCGGCAGCGCGGCGACGCGCACGTGCCAGTCGAGGTCGAAATCCTCGTCGGTCTCCCACCACGCGCCGCTCGCGGTCTGCACCGCGCGCTGGCGGAATCTGCGGAACGCGAGAAAGCGCTCGGCGAGCAGCGCCTTGATGCGCGCGGGATCGAGCGGCGCGCCGAACATCAGCACGCCGGTGATCATCATCGGATTGGTCGGCCGCTCCATGCGCAGCCACGCGGTGTCGACCTTCGACATCGGCTCGCGCTGGCGCCGCCCCGACATGCCCGCCTCCCGTGCGCCGGCGTTCGTGGCGCGCCGGGTGTCTCGTGTAGCATCCGATGGCCCCGGCGAAAACGCAATCGGAAGAAACGCGACATGCACGATGCCGCCGCGATCCTTTTCAGCCTCTTCGCGATCTTCGTCGCGGCGCAGGTCGGCGCCGAGATCGCGCAGCGCCTCAAGCTGCCGGGCGTCGTCGGCGAAATCGTCGCCGGCTGTGCGATCGGTCCGTCCGCGCTCGGGCTCGTCTCCGCAAGCGACATCGCGACCGGAACGCCGCTCGACGTGCTGGCCGAGATCGGCGTCGTGCTGCTGCTCTTCGCGGTCGGCCTCGAGACGCGGCTCGAGGATCTGCGCAAGGTCGGCCGGAGCGCGTTCCTCGTTGGCGTGCTCGGCGTCATCGTTCCGCTCGCGCTCGGCTCGGTCTGGGCGCACGCGGAAGGCATGGCGTGGGCGCGATCGCTGTTCGTCGCCTCGGCGCTCGTCGCGACATCGGCCGGCATCACGGCGCGCGTGCTGCACGAGCTCGGTGCGCTGAAGCGCATCGAGAGCCGCGTGATCCTCGGTGCGGCGGTCATCGACGACATCCTCGCGATGCTGCTGCTCGGTATCGTCACCTCGCTGCAGGCCGACGGCGGCTTCGATTCCGGCGGACTCGCGCTCGTGCTCGCGCAGGCGGTCGGCTTCGTCGCGATCATCGGCTGGGTCGGCACGCGCGTCGCGCGCCGCGGCGGGCACTGGATCGAGCGACCGATCAATCCGCTGTCGCCGCTGACGATCGCGCTCGCGGTCTGCCTCGGACTCGCGTTCCTCTCGACGCGGCTCGGCCTCGCCGCGATCATCGGCGCGTTCCTCGCCGGCATGATCGCGTCGGAGACGCGCAAGCGCGAGGAGCTCGAGCGCCAGACGCAGCCGCTGCTCGCATTCCTGACGCCGTTCTTCTTCGTGATCACCGGCGCGAAGATCGACCTCGGCGTGTTTGCCGACCGCAACGCGCTCGCGATGCTGCTGATCGTGACCGCGATCGCGATCGTCTCGAAGCTGATCGGCGGATTTCTCGGCGCGCTCTCGCTCGGCCGGCGCGGCGCGACGATCGTCGGCGTCGGCATGGTGCCGCGCGGCGAGGTCGGCATCGTGATCGCGAGCCTCGGCTTCGCCTCTGGCGCGTTCTCGAAGGAGATCTATGCGGTCATCGTCGCGATGTCGGTGCTGACGTCGGTCGTCACGCCGCCGGTGCTGGCGATGTTGCTGAAGCGCGATTCCGGAAAAAGCGAATTGCCGCCAGCTCAAGCGTGAACGAGCGCAACGACGGCTTTTTCAATCACGATTCAACACCGTTCGTCATTCCGGCGAAGGCCGGAATCCAGCTTTTCGGAGAGGCCCGACGATCCGGGAAACTGGGTCCCGGCCTCCGCCGGGACGACGAAAAAAAAGCCGCCTCAGGGTTCCGGGATCGAAGGCACGGAAGCCCAGAGATCCTTCGCAAATCGAACGGCATCCTCGACGCCGTCGTAATAGCGCGCGATGCGTTGCACCTCGCGATAGCCGAGCCGCTGATAGAACGCGCGCGTGTCGGCTCTTTCGGCGCGCGCTTCGAGATAGACCGTGCCGATGCCGGCCGTCAACGCAGTCTCTTCGTGCCACGCGACCAACGCGCTCGCGATGCCGCGGCGGCGAAACGCGGGATCGACGCCGAGCAGGATCAGATGCGCCTCGTCGTCCTTGTACTGCATGACCGCGAAGCCGGCGATGCCGTGCTCGCCCGGCGCGACCGCGGCGTTGATCGACCGATCGCCGATGCAGCGGCGGATGCGATCCGGCGTCCAGCGCCAGCCGAGACCGTGCTCGATCAGGTCGCGCGACATCTCACCGATGCGCGCTGCATCAGCGGACGTTGCGAGACGGATGTCGTGCTTCAGGATCATCGATTGATCGGTGCGTGCAGCGCTCGACGTGCGGTCCGCGCGGCGTTTTGCAAGCGCGCGTCCAGCGGTCCGCGCTCACGCTTCGCGATCCGCGAGCGCGGCCTGCGTCTTCTTCGGAAGCTTCTCGCGCACGAGCTCGTACGAGCGGCGTACGTAGGCTTCGAGCTCGGTGCGCGCGAAGCGCTCGGGTTCGGTCACGCTGATCCAGAACGCGCGCGATGCATACGGCGCCGGCATCATTCCGGGCTGCTCGGTCAGCTCGAGAAAGCGGTCGGTATCGACCTTGAACGAGAAGCGCCCGCGGTCCGGGCCGATCGTGCAGACGACGCAGAACATCTTGCCGGCGACCGTGAAGACGCGGTCGACTTCCCATTTGATCGCCGACGCGACGCCGGGCCACGCGCCGCAGAACGCGGCGATCTGCTGCTCGTCGAGTCCGGTTTCCGCGCTTTCCTTGCCTTTCATGACTGCTCACGTTTCCTGGGCTGCAGGCCCGCATGCTACTCCGCCGGCGCGTGCGGCTGAACGCCGGCCACTTTGCCGGCAGCGGATCGATGGCGGGCGAGCAGCGCTCGCGGCAAAGTAGCCGCATGCCGGACGATACGCGATCGAGGCGTGGCTATCGTTCCGCGACGCGTCCGCCGCCGCGCGGCGCGCTCGTGCCGACCGCGACGCCGGCGCGCGTCCGCGGCGATGCGTTCACGACGCTCGACGGCCGACACCTGTATCTGCGCGCGATCGAGCCGGAAGACGCCGATGCGCTGCGTCGCGGCTTCGCGCGCCTGACGCCGGAGCAGGTGCGCCTGCGCACGTTCCATCGCATCGCGGAACTTTCGCCGGAGATCGTCGATCGGCTGACGCGCATCGATCCCCAGACGGCGAGCGCTTACGTCGCGGTCGACGATAGCGGCGAGATCCGCGGCGATGCGCGGCTTGCGTTCGATCCCGTCACCGGGACGGCGGAGTTCGGCGTCGTCGTCGACCCCGGCTACACGGGCCAGGGC
>DASZWL010000302.1:0-5387 GCA_035546695.1 Rhodanobacteraceae bacterium
CGACCGCGACGTCCGCGAACATGCCGGGCAGCAGCAGGCGATCGGGATTCGGCACCGTCGCCTCGACCCTGACATTGCGCGTGTCGCCGTCGACCTTCGGATCGACCGCGTTGACGCTGCCCTCGAACGACTTGCCGCCGAACGCATCGAGCTTCAGCGCGACCTTCTGGCCGATTTCGAGCAGGCCGAGATTGCGCTGCGGCACGAAGAAATCGACATACAGCGGATCGAGCTGCTGCACGGTCGTCACGGTCGTGCCGGCGCTGACGTAGGCGCCTTTGCTGAGCGTGATGATGCCGGCGCGTCCGTCGAACGGCGCGCGCAGATGCTTCTTCGCGACGACGGCTTCCTGCTGCGCGACCGCGGCCTGCCTCGCCTTGAGATCGGCGGCGGCGGTGTCATAGTCGGCCTTGCTGATCGCCTCGACGTCCATCTGCCGCTTCGCGCGATCGAACGTCGCGCTCGCGAGCGCGGCGTTCGCCCTCAATTGCTTCAACTGCGCGGTCTCGTCGGCGTCGATGAGATCGAGCAGCGGCTGCCCGGCTTTCACGTCGTCGCCGGATTTGAGGTGCACGTCCGCGACGACGCCGGCGACCTCGAGCGCGAGATCGGCGCCGCGCACGGCGCGCAGCGAGCCGACCGCCGCCTGCACCGGCTGCCAGTCCGAATACTCGGCCTTCGTCGCCGACACGGTCTGCGGCGGCTCCTTCATGCTCGCCATGAATTTCTTCATGCCGATCTTGCCCATGACGTTCCATCCGACGAGGAGGAACAGCAGAAGGCCGACGAGGATCAGCATGACGATCATGCGTCGGGTCACGCTCGGCTTTCTCTTTTCGCGCGAAGGCATGCGCACACTCCCTTGAAGCGTTCGTTTTTTTTCTCAGCGATCGTCGGACGACGAAGCAGCGAGCGAGCCATCCGGCGCGCCTTTCCAGCCGCCGCCGAGCGCCGCGTAAAGAGCGGCCGTATCCGCAAGGCGCGCCGCGCGCGCCTGGATCAGGCCGATGCGCGCCTGCTGGTACTGGCGCGTCGCGTCGAGCACCGCGAGATAGCTCGCGGCGCCGTCCTTGTACTGGATGCGCACGAGATCGAGGCTCTTCGCGGCCGATTTCTCGGCGTCGGATTGCGCAGCGAGATTCTCGGCGTCGAGCTCGAGCGCGTGCAGGCTGTCGGCGACGTTCTGGAACGCGCCGAGCACGGTCGTCTGATAGTCGGCCGCCGCCTTGTCGAGCCCGGCCTCGGCCGCGCGTTTCTGCGCGCGCAGCGTGCCGCCGTGGAACAGCGGTTGCAGCAGGTTGAGTCCGATGCCCCAGAACTTCGTGCCGCCTTCGAAGAGATTGCCGGTGTGCAGCGCCTGCGAGCCCCAGCTGCCGGTGAGCGTGAGATTCGGATAGAGATTCGCGGTCGCGACGCCGACTTCGGCCGTCGCCTGATGCAGCTGCGATTCGGCCGCGCGGATGTCGGGACGCCGCCGCACGAGCTCGGACGGCACGCCGATCGGCACGTCGCGCGGCAGCGTCAGCGAATCGAGATCGACCGCGGCGAGCTCGCTCGCCGCCGGAAGCTCGCCGAGATAGACCGCGAGCTGCGTCTCAGTCGCCGCCAGCTGCTGGCGCAGCGTCGGAAGCTCGGCGCGCGCGGTCGCGACCTGCGTCTCGATGACGAGCACGTCGGCGAGCGATTTCGCGCCGATCTCATGCTGCTGCCTGGCGAGATCGAGCTGCTTTCCGTAGACGTCGATGATCTCTTCGATCGCGCCGACCTGGCCGCGCAGCGAGGCTTCGCGCACGCTCGTCGTCACGACGTTCGCGGCGAGCGCGAGATAGGTGCCTTCGAGCTGGAACTGCTGGAAATTCGCGACGGCCGATTGCGCCTCGACGCCGCGGCGCACGCCGCCGAAGAGATCGAGCGTGTAGCCGACGTTGACGCCGGCGTTGTAGACATTGAACACCGACTGGCCGGGCGCGACTTCGCCGAAGAAGTTCGCATTGCCGCGCTGCGCGCCGACGCTCGCGTCGACGCTGGGGAACAGGCTGCCGCGCGCGGCCGCGACGTTCTCCTCGGCCTGGCGCAGCGCGGCCTGCGCCGATGCGATCGTCGGGCTGTTCGCGAGCGCGCGCTCGACGCGCCGGTCGATCTCTGGGTTGGCGAACGTCGTCCACCACTGCTCGGGAACGTCGGCGCCCTGAAGGAACTGCTGCGCGTCGCCGGTCGGCGCCTCGGCCGATGCGCTCGCCGACGGCACGGCGTCCGCCGTGTACGAAGGCACGTCGGGCGCTGGCGGCGCGCGGAAATCCGGACCGGCGGCGCAGCCGCCGAGCGCAACCGCGAGGATGCCGGACGGGATCGATGCAAGAAGATGATGGCTCGCCCGGCCCGGCGTGATGCGCCGGAGGCCTCGAATCCGTTTCATGGAGCCTACCCGAAACTGAACTTGACGGTACAATAATAGAGAGGCGGAGCGGCGGGTTCAAGAGCACGACGTACGGTTCGCCCGGCGAGAAGAACGCCCTGGCGACGGCTCGGCGGCTTCCATCGAATCCGCCGGCAACCCAAGGATCGGTGACGCCTTGCCCACGCCGCATACGCGGCCCCGCATGGCGGCGGCGTGCGCCGCGAACCGTTCAGCCGGATCGCGGCCGGTGATTGTAGCGCGCCCGATGGATGCCGGCGCATCCGGCTCGATGCGGAAATCAGAGCGCGTCGTAGGCCGGGCAATCGGGCGTGCGCTGGGCGATCGCCGCGTAGCCGCCGAGGTCCGCGACGCGCTTGAACGCGAAGTGCCCAGCGGCCAGGAACGTCTCGAGCCGGCCGAGATTCCAGTCGTTGACAAGCAGCAGGCGGCAGCCTTCGCGCTCGAGCATCTCGCTGCCGATGTCCTGCGTCTGCGCGCGCGGCGCATCGTCCGGCAGCTCGAGATGCTCGATCGTGCTGCCGAGATAGAAGCGAAGGCCATAACGCGGATCGGTATCGACGAAGGCGATCTCGTCGGGCACGGCCGGCAACGCCGCGGCGACGGCGCGGCCGAGCGCGCCATCGTCGAGCGGCACGTCGAGGAAAGCCGGCACCGCCCGCAGGATGACGAGCGCGACGCACCAGGCACCGAGCAGCACGCGCGTCGGCCATCGCGAGACGTCGAGCGGCGCGAGGACGCGCGCCGCGATCAGCGCGAGCGGCACGAACATCGGCAGCAGATACAGCGGCAGGCGCGAGCGCGCGAGCACGAACACCGCGAACGGCAGCACGAGCCAGCACGCGACGAGCCGGAGCTCGTCGTCGCAGCGCACGCGATCGATGAAACCGCGGCGCCGCTTCCACGAAGTCCACAGCAGCAGCGGCAGCCACGGCAGCGTGCCGAGCACGATCGTCGGCAGGTAAATCTTCAGCGCGCCGTACCACTCCGCGTTGCGATGCATGCCGCTCGCGACGCGCGCGACGACTTCCTCGACGAGGAAGTAGCGCAGGACGCCGGGCTCGCGCACGGCGACGATCGCATACCACGTGAGTCCGACGACGGCGAACGCGGCGAGCGCGTCCCAGCCGAACAGGCGGCGGAGCGCGCTACGGTCGCGCGCGGTGAACGCGAAGACGAGGCTCGCCGCGAGCACGAGAAGGCCCGGCGGTCCCTTCGTCATGAACGCGAGCCCCGCCGCCACGCCGAGCACGAGACGCGCGCGCCGCGCGTGTTTCGGCGTACCCGCCCACCAGAGCTCGGCGAACGCGACCGCTTGCAGCGCTTCGAAGAACGTCAGCAGCGTGTCGGTCGTGACGAGATTCGCCGCCAGCGGCGGAAACGCGAACGTCGCATAGGTCAGCGCCGCGAGCCACGGCTGCGCCGGCACGAAGCGTCGTCCGAGCCGCACCATCAGCAGCACCGTTCCGGCGAACGCGAGCGCGCCCGGCAGGCGCGCGGCGAATTCGCTGTGGCCGAACACCGCGAAGCTCGCCGCGATGCTCCAATAGGTCAGCGGCGGCTTCGACCAGTGCTCGACTTCGGGATGCAGCGTCGGCCGCAGCCAGTCGCCGCTCTCGAGCATGTTCAGCGCGACGTTCGTGTAGCGGCCTTCGTCGGGCGAATAGAGCGGACGCGTGCCCTGGAACGCGCAGGCGTAAAGCAGCACGATCGCGATCCACAGCCAGCCTGCCCTCACCCGCCGTCCGAGCGACGCGAGCGATCCTCCCGATAACACGGGCGAGAGAAGATCGGCAACGGCCTGCGGCCGCTCGTCACCCATGATGCTCCCGCGCGAGATAGTCCTCGCTCTGCATCTCGATGAGGCGCGATTCCGTGCGCGCGAACGACGCGCGCAGACGCTCGCCGTCGTAGAGATCGACGATCGGTGCCGCCGCCGACAGCACGAGATTGACGCCGCGATCGTAGAGCTCGTCGACGAGCTCGACGAAACGCCGCGCCGCGTCCTCGGTCGAAGGCGTGAACTGCGGAACGTTCGACACGAAGATCGTATGGTACGAGCGCGCTAGCTCGATATAGTCGGCGACGCCGCGCGGCCCTTCGCAGAGCGCGTCGAAATCGAACCAGACCGCGCCGTCGGCTTCGATGCGCGCAAGGATCGGGCGATCCTCGACGACGAGCGCGACATCGCGACGCGGCGTGCCATGCGCGACGCGCTGGAAGATCGCGCGCATCGCGCGTTCGGCATCGGCGCCCGGCGGCGTGTAGTAGACCGGTGCGCGCTTCAACGCGCGCAGACGCCAGTCATGCGGCGAATCGAGCGCGACGATCGCGCAATGCCGCTCGATCAATGCGATCGCCGGCAGGAAGCGCTCGCGCTGCAAGCCGTCCTTGTAGAGATCCGCCGGTGCGGTGTTCGACGTCGTCACGAGCACGACGCCGCGCACGAACAGAGCGCGCAGGAGATTGCCGAGGATCATCGCATCGCCGATGTCGCCGACGATGAACTCGTCGAGCACGAGCACGCGCGATGCATCCGCGATGCGCGCCGCGACTTCTTCGAGCGGAGTCGCGCGGCCTTCGAGAGAGCGCAGCGATGCGTGGACGTCCTGCATGAAGCGGTGGAAATGCACGTGGCGAGTGGCGTATCCGCCCGCGTGACCGCCGCTTTCGCCGACCCGGCGCGAACGCAGCGCGTCGAGGAAGAGATCGCAGATGAACGTCTTGCCGCGTCCGACCGGTCCGAAGAGATAGACGCCGCGCGGCGACGACGCGCGGCCGCGCAGGCGTTGCCAGAGCGACGGAGACGACGCCGCGCCGAGCTCGCGCCAGAGCCGGTCGAGCTCGACGAGCGCGGCGCGCTGCGCGGGATCGTCCTGCCATTCGCCGGCCGCGACGCCGGCGAGGTAACGCTCGCTCGGCGAGCGCAAAACCGCGTCGCTGGAGCTCACGAGACGAACGGCGGAAGGTT
>DASZWL010000303.1:0-3419 GCA_035546695.1 Rhodanobacteraceae bacterium
GGTCGCGAGGCCGCAGCCGAACGCCAGTGCGACAGCGAGCGCGAGCGACAGTTTCGCCTTCAGATCCATGTTCGGAAATCCTCTCGAGGTTTGATCCGGTGCCACCCCGGCGCCGGTCGCGAAAGTCTACCGGCGCGTCTCACCGGCGCCTGAAAGGAATCCGAAAGGTTCGACGTCTTCGTTGGCACGCATTCAGCGAGAAAGCGCGGCGGTGATCACGCTGCTGCGATACGCGCAAGAAGTGCAAAGCCGGGATTCGGGATTGGGGATTCGGGATTTTTGGAATGGCGACGAGCCGATGCGTCCGAAGAGAGCGAGTCCTTCTTTGAATCCCGAATCCCGAATCCCGGCTTTACCTCACGCCGCCGCATTGAGCGCCGCTGTCGCACGCGGACCTTCGACCAGCGCGCGCCGTATGCCTTCGATCAAAAGCTCGATCTCATCCGTGCCGACGTTGAAATGCGGCGTGAAGCGCAGCGAGCGCGCGCCGCCATGGACGACGCCGTAGCCGTGCTCGCGCATCCATTCCTCGATGCTGCCGCTGCCGAAGCACTTGAAGGTCGGAGAAAGTTCGCAGGAAAAGAGAAGCCCCGTACCCTGGACGTTCGTGATGTAGCCCGGCAGCTCGGCCTTGAGCTGATTCAGCCGGTCGATGCATTCCTGACCGCGCGTGCGGATGTTCGCGCGCACCTCGTCGGTCAGCGCCTCGAGCACCGTGCAGGCAACGTCGAGCGCGCGAGGATTCGCGGTCATCGTGTTGCCGTAGATGCCTTTCTTGTAGAGGCCGGCGGTGCGCGCCGTCACGGCGAGCACGGACAGCGGGTACTGGCCGGCGTTGAGCGCCTTCGAATAGGTCTCCATGTCCGGCGCGTCGAGCTTCTCGAAGCCGGGATAATCGACGATCGACAGCACGCCGTGCGCGCGCAGGCCCGCCTGGATCGAATCGACGAGCAGCAGGCTTCCGTGCGCGCGCGTCAGCTCGCGCGCGGCCGCGTAGAACTCCGGCGTCATCGCGCGGCCGGGGTCGCCCTCGCCCATGACGGGCTCGATGAACATCGCCTCGATGAACCAGCCGTTGCGGTCGGCGTCGGCGAACGCCTGGCGCAGGTGCTCGACGTTGTACGGCTCGACGACGATCACGGACTGCTCGTCGCGGAAGCTCGCGAGGTTCTGCACGTAGGCCTTGCGCGAGGAATCGGAATAGATCGCCGGCTTCTCGGTGCGGCCGTGGAATCCGCCCTTGATCGCGAGGCGCTTGATCGTGCGGCCCGCGTAGCGCGCGCCGGGATCGGTCATGAGCTTGGCGTTCGCGTCGGCGATGCGCGCCGCGAGCGTCACGGCTTCGGAACCGGAATTGAGGCAGAAGAACCGCGCGTACGGGCAGCCGCCGCGCGAGCGGCCGATCTCGCTCTTCATCAGGCGGCCGAAGCGGAGCTGCGAGAGGCTCGGCGTCATGACGTTCGCCATCGCCTGCGGACGCGCGAGCGCCTGCATCACGGCCTTCGGCGTATGTCCGAAGCCGAGCATGCCGTAGCCGCCGACGTCGTAGACGACCGCGCCCTTCAGCGTGACGATCCACGGCCCGCGCGCCGCGAGCGCGACGTACGGATTGACGCCGTCTTCCGGATAGAAGTTGACGAAGTCGGCCTGCGCGGCGGCGATCTGGTCGGACTCGTCCATGCGCAGGATCTCGGACATGCCGGAGCGGAGCGCGAGATGCGCGGCATACGCCGCCTCGATCGCCTCGACGAGCTCGGGATGCTTCGCGCTCGCGCGCTCGATCTCGGCATCGCCGAGGCCTTTCGTGCGCAGCGTGCCGCCGAAATCGCGCATCTCCTTGAGCTTGGTCACAAGGGCATTCATCGAGCCTCCTCGCACCGCCCGGCCGTCGTCGAAACGATGCCTGCTTCTGTGCTTTAACTATTGATTTGAAATGAAAAAGTCGAACGCGTAGCTTAGCACGGAGACCGTCACGGCGGTACCCCGCGTGATCTTGGATCCCGACATGACACCCGTCACGCGCGATGCTTGACGCGTGTCCATGGGCTCCCGCAAGGCGGCGGCCTAGAGTGGTGCCCGACATTCGGACAGGAGTGGCTCCATGTCGGACAGCGAGATATCGGGCGCGGATCGATCGGGTACGGACGTCGGGACCTGCGCGCGCCTCGCCGGCGCCTGCAAGCGCTTCGGCGGAGTGCTCGCGGTCGATGGGATCGATCTCGACGTGCGTTCCGGCGAGCTGCTCGCGCTGCTCGGTCCGAACGGCGCCGACAAGAGCACGGCAATCGGACTCCTGCTCGGCCTCGTCCGGCCCGATCGCGGCGAGGCGTCACTGTTCGGTCTTGCGCCGCAAGTGCTCGCTGCACGCCGTCGCGTCGGCGTGATGCTGCAGAGCGCGGCGATGCCCGACACGCTCGAGGTCGGCGAGTTGCTCGCGCAGGCGCGAAGCTACTATCCCGATCCGCTCGATGCGGACGAATGCGCGCGCATCGCCGGCATCGCGGACCTTCTCGGCCGGCGTTACGGAAAACTGTCCGGCGGCCAGCAGCGGCGCGTGCAGTTCGCGCTCGCGATCTCCGGGCGTCCTCGTCTTTTGTTCCTCGACGAGCCGACCGTCGGTCTCGATATCGAAGCGCGTCAGGCGATGTGGACGACGATCCGCGGTCTCGTTCGCGACGGCTGCGCGGTGCTGCTGACGACGCACTATCTCGAAGAAGCCGAAGCGCTGGCCGATCGCGTCGCCGTGCTCGCGCGCGGTCGCATCGTCGCCGAAGGCAGCGTCCGGCAGATCCGCGCTCGCGTCGCGCAGCGGCGCATCCGCTGCGTTTCTGCGCTCGGTGCCGAGACGATCGGCGCGTGGCCCGACGTGCGCAGCGTCTGCCGCGACGGCGATCGCTTCGAGATCGTGACCGACGCCGCCGAAACCGTCGTGCGCCGGCTGCTCAGTGAGGACGCGCGGCTCAGCGAGCTCGAAGTCCAGCGCGCGGGCCTCGCCGAAGCCTTCGTCGAAATCACGCAGGAGGCCGCCTGATGAACGCGATCACCGAAACCCTGCCGCGCGTCTCGATGCCGCGCGTCTACGCGCTCGAGAGCCGCCTCGAATTCCTGCGCCTGCTGCGCACGCCGTCGTTCGCGCTGCCGACGCTCGTGTTCCCGGTGATGTTCTATCTGCTGTTCGCCGTGCTCTTCGCCGGCAATCGCGGCGGATTCCAGGCGAATGTCTATCTTCTCGCGACCTACGGCGTGTTCGGCGTCATGGCGCCTTCGCTATTCGGTTTCGGCGTGTCGGTGGCGCTCGATCGCGAGCGCGGCTGGCTGACGCTGAAGCGCGCGCAGCCGATGCCGCGCGGCGCGTATCTCGCGGCGAAGCTCGCGATGGCGATGCTGTTCGCGGCGATCATCTTCGCGATGCTCGCCGT
>DASZWL010000304.1:0-13835 GCA_035546695.1 Rhodanobacteraceae bacterium
CGCGTCGAGATCGCCGGCGAGCGCGTAGCGTGCCTCGATCCAGTTGAACATCACGACGTCGATCGCATCGACCTTCGCGTCCCACGGCGTCGCGCGCTTGGGAACCGAGAGTGTCAGCGTGTTCTCGCGCGCCTTCAGCGCACTCGCCGGCACGTGTAGCTCGCGGCGGATCTCGTCGCGGCCGTTCCACGCGAGCGATCCGGCCGGCTTGCCGTTGATGCGCACGTCGACTCGATGATCGTCCGTCTTCGTGCCCTTGTAGCCCGGCGGCGGATCGAGGTCGGAAAGGCCGCGGAAGTCGAGCGTCAGCACGACGTCGCCGCGTGGCGCGAGATCGGGCAGGTCGAACGGGGTCGAGAACGGAGCGGGATCGACGTGCGTCAGCTTGGCCCACTGCCAGACGTCCGATTCCTCGTTCGGCTTCTGCTGCTGCTGATCGAGCCGGATCATGAGGTTTTCCTGCTCGAGATGCAGGGTCCGCTCGAGCGGAGCGCGCGGCGCGGCGTCCGCCGGGGCGTCGGCGAGCCGCGCATGGGCTCCCGGCGCGGCGCCGAGCAGATAGACGTTGTTGACGCTGAACGGATCGAACCAGCTCTCGGGTCCGTGCAGCTGACGGCCGACCCAGACGACGCGTGTGCCGGGCCCGAAGCGGCCCTCGGCGCCGTCGATGCGGATCGGCACGTCTTGGCCGTTCTGCGTCAGCGTCAGTCGATCAGCCGGGCAATCGCGCAATCCGGGCTGTTGCGCGACGATCGCATCGTAATCGAGGGAATAGACGCCCGTTTGCTGCAATTCGATGTGCAGACGGCCTTCGCAGGCGAGCGCCGACAAGGGCAACGCGGCCAGTGCGAGGCCGGCGAGGCGGAAACGACGGAATACGGACATCGGGACGGCGGCTGGCGGCCTGCTAGCCGCGAAACGGAAAACGACGGAGGCCGCGAAGGCTACCGGCCGCGGCAGGGGGCCGCAAGCGGGCGGACCACCGGCGCGGGCGATTCGACGATCAATGTGTGTTCGTGCTGCCCAATGCGGCGGTCCGGGGCCCGTAGAAGCGCGCCAGCATCGCCGCGACGTCCGGCGCCGCGCGCGCGAGCCCGGTCGGATCGGAGAAATGCAATTCGCTGATAACCGCGAAAAACTCGTCGGGACTTTCGGCCGCATACGGATCGATGAATGTGTCGCGTCCGCGATCGACCGCGCGGACGAGCTTGTCGTAAGCCGCCTGCAAGGTCTCGATCCACTCGCGCCGCGCGATGCCGGACGGGAGGCGCGGCACGCCGTTCATCGCGCCGTCGAGCATGTCGAGCTTGTGCGCGATCTCGTGCGCGACGACGTTGAATCCGTCGAACGGCTGCTTGAGATCGGTCGCGATGTCGGCCCACGAGAGGATCACGGGTCCGCGTTCCCAGGCCTCGCCGATCAGCTCGTCGTCGCCTTCGGTGACGACGCCGGTGTGCTCGTCGTGATGCTCGCGCTTCACGCGGAACTCGCCGGGATAGACGATGACTTCGCGCCAGCCGGCGAGCCACTCGAAGCCGAGATGCAATACCGGCAGGCAGGCGAGCGCGGCGATCTGGATGCGTTCCGCGTCGGTGAGGTCGTGGCCCGCGGCGGCGGTGAAGGTCTTTTTCGCGAGGAAGCGCGCCGCGAGGGCACGAAGGCGCACGCGCTCGTCGTCGCTCAATCTCGCGAAGAGGCGTGAGCGCAATGCATCGCTCCAGGCGGAGTCGGTGATCTCGGGACGCGCGGAGAAGAATCCGCCGAGCCAGCGGGAGAATGGCATGCGAACGACGGAATCGGTTACTTGATCGTGCCGGGCACGAGCGACTGCCAGCGGTAGCTCGGCCGCTTGATCGCGTTCGCCGGCGAGATCGAGATGCCGTGCGGCGCGTCGGCGCTGCTCGGCTCGGCAGCTTTCGCCGCGCCGGCATCGGGTGCCGCGGCGTCGGGCGCGGCGTGGTGAGCCGGCGCCCTGGCCGGCATGGCGCCGTCGGTGCCGCGCAGCGCGCGCGTGTCGTGCGTCGTTGCGTCGTGCGTCGTCGTGTCGCCGCCTTCGGCCGTCTCACGCAGCGCGTGTCCGCGATCGGTGAAGCTGATCGTGACGCTGACGTCCGGCGGCGCGCCGTTGTCCGCGAGCAGACGCGCGCCGCCGCGCGAGAAATCGCTGGCGTGCGCGACGCCGCCGATCAGCAGCGCGGCAACGAACGGTAGGAAGAGACGAGAATCCGCCATCGGTGATCCCCGGGACATGCCACGGGATTTGCAATGCTCGCACGAGTCAGGCCGGGACTCCAGCCGGCGCTTTCGCGCAGCAGCATCCGTGCCACGGCGCCGGAGCGCGGCCTGACGAGTCGGGCGCGCCGGCAGCTTCGATCGGCGCCGTAAAGAACGCGAGTCGATTCAAGGGATTGAGCGAAAAGGCCTGCTGATGCAGACCGGCACCCAAATCGCCGCGAGGTGTCCAGCGGACACTCCGGACACCCGCGGACACGCCGAACGCGCCGCAGAAGCGGGCGGCTACACTGCCGCGATGAGCCGACAGGATTCCGTAGACGAATCTCGCGCGATCGATGCCGATGGACGGCGCGAGGCGTCGCCCTCGCGCGTGCTCACGCGCCTCGCGGACGGCGCCGAGTGGTCCGGCAGCGCGCTCGCGGCCGAGCTCGGCGTGACGCGGGCGGCCGTCTGGAAAGAGGTCGAGCGCCTGCGCAAGCTCGGCCTCGCCGTTCGCGGCGAGGCTGGCCGAGGCTATGCGCTCGAGCAACCGTTCGAGTTACTCGATGCCGAACGCATCGCGGCCGCCGTCTCGCCTGCGGAATGCGCCCGCGTCGGCGCGATCGACGTCGTCTGGCAGATCGATTCGACCAGCAGCGCGCTCGCTCGGGGCATCACCGACGGCGCGACGATGCCGCGCGCGTGCCTAGCGGAGATCCAGACGCAAGGACGCGGCCGTCGCGGTCGCCGCTGGCAGATGCCGCTCGGTGGCGGCATCGCGCTTTCATACTCGCGCGGCTTCGAGGCCGGCATGGCATCGCTCGCCGGCCTGAGCCTCGTCGCCGGCATCGCGGTCGTGCGCGCGCTCGGCGACATCGGGATCGCCGGCGCAAAACTGAAATGGCCGAACGACATCGTCGCCGGCGATCGCAAGCTCGGCGGCATTCTCGTCGAGCTCGGCGGCGATGCGCTCGGACCGTGCCATGCGATCGTCGGCATCGGCATCAATGTTTGCATCGACGCGACGCGCGGCGCCGCGATCGATCAGCCGTGGACCGATCTCGCCACGTACGCCGGCGGTCGCGTGCCTTCGCGCAACGCACTCGCGGGACGCGTGCTGTCTCGGCTCGCCGAAGCGCTCGATGCGTTCGCGGCGAACGGCTTCGGCGCGTTCGTCGACGAGTACGTCGCACACGATGCGCTGCGAGGACGCGCGATCGACGTCGCGAGCGGCGTCGATCGCTGGCGCGGCATTGCAAACGGCGTCACGTCGCGCGGCGCCTTGCGTGTCATGCGCGACGGCGCCGCGATCGAGCTCGACAGCGCCGAAGTCAGCATCCGCGCGACGCAGCACGCGGAAGGCGCGCACGCATGAATCTTCTCGTCGATCTCGGCAACACGCGGCTCAAGTGGATGCTCGAAAGCGGCGGCGCGACGATCGCGCACGGCGCCGTCGCGCACGCGGACACGTCGAGCGCAGCCGCGCTTTCGCTGGCGCTCTCGCTCGCATGGGGCGGATTGCCGCGCGTCGCAAAGATCTGCATCGCGAGCGTCGCGCCGCTCGCCATCGACGTCGAGATCGAAGCGATCGCGAAGCAGCAGCTCGATGTCGCGCCCGAGTTCCTGCGAAGCCCCGCATTCGCGCTCGGCATCCGCAACGCCTATGCCGAGCCCGAACGGCTCGGCATCGACCGCTTCCTCGGGCTCGCCGCCGCGCACGCGGCGCATCGGCGCGCGCAGATCGTCGTCAGCGTCGGCACGGCGCTGACGCTCGACGCACTCGACGCCGACGGCACGCATCTCGGCGGCTGGATCCTGCCGAGCCCTGCGCTGATGCGCGACGCGCTGCTCGCGCGAACGGCGCGTGTCGGCGCGGCGGACGGTCGCATCACCGAATTCGCCGACACGACGGCCGACGCCGTGCACTCCGGGACGGTGAACGCCGCGATCGGCGCCGTCGAACGCTTCCGCACCAATGCCGAACGGCACTTCGCGAAAAAGCCCGCGCTCGTCGTCACCGGCGGCGGCGCGGACGAGCTCGCACCGATGCTGCCGGACGCCGAGCGCCGCGACGATCTCGTGCTCGACGGCCTCGCGTTGTGGGCGTCGTCGCCGGAATTCGCGCGCGGCTCTCGGTAGAATCGCGGCGCTCGCTTCGTCCGGTCGTCCCCTCAATGTTCGTGCGTGCGCTGTTCCTCCTGTTGCTGGCCGCGAATCTCGGCGCCGCGAGCTGGCTCGTGTTCGCGCCGGATACGCGCGTCGCGCCGGCGCCGGCGACCGATCCCGGAGTGCCGAAGCTCGTGCTCTTGTCCGAGCGCGATCGCGGCGACGATGCGAGCGCCGAACTTGCCGCCGCGCCCGAATCGCGCGCCGACGAGCGCAACGACGATTGCCATTCGATCGGCACGTTCCCGACGCAGGCCGACGTTCGCGCGGCGATCGGCGCGCTGACGCCACTGACGCGCCGCATCCAGTACCGCGAAGCGCACGCGACGCAGGCGCGCGGCTACTGGGTCTATCTGCCGGCGTTCGACACGCGCGAGCAGGCGCTCGCGGCCGCGCGCCAGCTCTCGTCGAAAGGCGTGCGCGACTATTACGTCGTCACGGCGGGCGATCAGCAGAACACGATCTCGCTCGGCCTCTTCCGCGATCAGGGCAACGCCGAGCGCCGTCGCGCCGAGATCGCCGCGCTCGGCTTCGACCCGCAATCGATCGCGCGCACCGAGGAATTGCCGGTCTACTGGCTCGACTACGCAACCGATCGCGCGCACCCGCTCGACTGGCGCTCGAAGCTCGGCGCGAGCGCCGCGGCGCTGCGCGAGCAGGCGATCGAGTGTTTCTGAAACGAAGCCGCGGCCGCTCTGCCGCGATGCTGCCGCGCGCAAGCCGAGCATCGCCGAATGCGCGGCGCCGGGATTGATACAATACGCATCATGCCGGCATAGCTCAGTTGGTAGAGCAACCGCCTTGTAAGCGGTAGGTCGTCTGTTCGAGTCAGACTGTCGGCAATCCCGCCTCGTTCGTTCAAGAAGGTTCGACTCGCCGAAGACGGCGCGCTGCGCTGCCGACGCAAGAACCGCACAAACATGAACGCGCTCGCTTTAAACCCGCTCGATCGTTCGCGCATCGAAGCGGCATGAACCGAATTTATTGGCTTGTCGCTTCGCTCCTGATCGCCGGACCTTCGCTCGCCGCCGACGTCGAGTCCACGACCGCATTCGTCCACGTCAACGTCGTCCCGATGGACCGCGAGCACACGCTGCGCGATCAGACCGTGCTCGTGCGCGGCGATCGCATCGTCGCAATGGGTCCCGACGTCGCGATCCCGCTGGACGCCGAGCGCATCGACGGGCACGGCAAGGCGTGGCTCTCTCCCGGCCTCGCCGACATGCACACCCACTCGCAGACGAAGAACGATCTTGCGATCTATCTCGCGCGCGGCGTGACGAGCGTCCTCAACATGGGCGACGCGCACGCGGGCTTCATCGACAGCACGGTGCCGGCCGCGAACCGCGGCGCGATTCCGTCGCCGCACGTTTACATGAGTTTCCTCGTCGACGGCAACACCGAATACAACGGCTTCGTCGTCAAGACTCCCGACGAGGCGCGCGCGATCGTCGGCCTCGCGAAGACGAACGGCTACGACTTCATGAAGGTCTACGTCGGGCTCGCGCCGGAAACGTTCGACGCGCTCGCGGACGCGGGCCGCAAGCTCGGCCTTCCGCTCGTCGGTCACGGCGTGAGATCGGTGCGGCTGGAGCGCGAGCTCGCGGAGGGGCAGGTGCTCGTCGCGCATCTCGAGGAATTCTTCTACACGTTCTTCACGCCGCGCGGCGTCGAGGAATCGGACACACCGCCTGCCGACGCGCGCATCGCCGATGCGGTCGCGCTCGCGAAGAAGTACGACGCGACGGTGACGGCCGATCTCGCGACCTATGGCGCGATCGCGCACCAGATCGGCCATCCGGAAGTCGTCGATGCGTTCCTCTCGCGCGACGCGGCGTACGAGATCTCGCCCGACACGCGGCTCGCGTGGCAGAAGAGCGGCTATGTCGCGAAGACTGCGAAGCTCGAAGCGAAGCTCGCTTTCCTCGGCCGCCTCGTCAAGGCGATGGCGGACGCGAACGTCCGGCTCGTGGCCGGCACCGACGCGCCGGCGATTCCCGGCATGCTGCCGGGGTATTCGCTGCTCGATGATCTCGACACGCTCGAAGGCGCGGGTCTCTCGCGCTACCAGGTGCTGTCGACCGCGACGCGCGAGCCGGGCGAATTCATCGAGCGAACGAAGCACGGCGTTCCGTTCGGCGTCGTCGCCGAGGGATCGCGCGCCGATCTGATCCTGACGCAGGACAATCCGCTCGATGGGCTTTCGACGTTGCGCAAGCCGCTCGGCGTCATGGCGGCAGGACACTGGCGCGATGCAAAGGCGATCGACGAGCTTCGCCGCGGCGTGCGCGATGCGTATCGGCGTGCCTCGGAAGGCTACTGAGCCTTGTCGCCAACCGCGTAAGGGTCGCGCCGATTGCTGCGAACCAAAACGCCGACGCCGGAAGCGTCTATGTCTGCAGAGGCAACTGCCTCGCTCCGTCCCCCTTCGGAATCACGAGCCTCGTATAAAGCGGATGCGAGAAATCGTGAAAGGCGAACATGCGATCCTGCCATTTCTCCCACCGGTGCCGGTGCACTCGCAGGAGCTCGATCCTGCAGATCTTCCGGTCGGGCCGACGCTCGTTGAATTCGCGGATCGCGAGCAGCTCGCCGACGTACGGATTCATGCAGCCGAGATCGTTCGAAGTCACGTCGTCGAAGTAGCAATGGACGCGCGGCAGGTGCGAATCCGCATTGCCGGCGAGGATCCGGAGCGCCGCGGCGGTGGAGCTGTAGTAGTCGAGATCGAACGCGACGAATCCGATCGGCGCGTGCCGCTCTCCGAGCCATTGTTCAACGGTCGTTGCGACGTCGCCGAGTACGAGCTCGGCTGTGGTGAGACGCGCACGGAGCTTCTCGACGTCCATGCGATAGAAGCCCGGGCCCCAGATGTGCGGCAGGTCGCGGTAGTCGATCGGCGACGGCATGCCGGCGCCGGTATCGAATCCGAAGACGTCGATGGCGACGCCGGTCGCAGCAGCGATCTCCTTGCAGTTGCGCTCCAGCGCGACGAGTCCACTGCCGCCGGCCACTCCGAACTCGATCGCGGAGATGCGTGGTAGGCCAAGACGCGATGCCAGCGTCGCCGCCCAGAAAACGCCGTATGCGTAATTCGCGTAAGGAAGGATCCCGTAATCGACCTTGGTGTGCGTCGAGCCGATCGGGAATTTCGACCAGAGACCCAGGAAGAACGGCAGCCGCGAGAACTGGCTCAACGCGTGGTCCAGAAGAGCGCCCATCGGCGGTCTCCGTCGAATCCGGTTCGCGCGAGCTTCGTCGGGCCACCTTTCGTTCGTGTTTCATCTCTCGCGCGCTTTGCGCAGTTGCCCGATCCCCGGTAGCTTCAGCGCATGGCACGGGTGCTCACCATCGAGGACGACGCGGTCACCGCGCGCGAGATCGTCGCCGAGCTCCGCCGCCGCGGCAACGAGGTCGACTGGGTCGGCGACGGTGCTGTCGGATTGCGGCGCGCTTCCGGCGGCGAGTACGACGCGATCACGCTCGATCGCATGCTGCCCGGCCTCGACGGGCTCGCCGTCGTCACGGCGCTGCGCGAGGCCGGCATCGGGACGCCGGTGCTGATGATCAGCGCTCTCAGCGACGTCGACGAACGCGTGCGCGGCCTTCGCGCAGGCGGCGACGACTATCTCACCAAGCCGTTCGCGCCGGACGAGATGGCCGCGCGCATCGAAGTGCTGCTGCGCCGCCAGCGTTCCGGTGCGCGCGCGACCGTGCTGATCGTCGCCGATCTCGAGCTCGATCTGATCGCGCGCCGCGCGCGCCGCGGCGATGCCGCGCTCGATCTCCTGCCGCTCGAATTCCGCTTGCTCGAATATCTCGTGCGCAATTCCGGCCAGGTGCTGACGCGCACGATGATCTTCGAGGCGGTCTGGGGCTATCGCTTCGATCCCGGCACGAACGTCATCGACGTGCACATCGGGCGCTTGCGCAAGAAGGTCGATGCTCCGGGTCGCGCGCCGCTGATTCGCACCGTGCGCGGCTCGGGATACCGGCTGTGCGAAACCGATCAGGGCGGGCCTTGAAGCTCAGCGACCACTGGCGCTCGGCGACGACGCGCCTGATCGGCATCTATGGCGCGTTCTTCGTGCTCTGGGGCGCCGTGCTCGTCGGCGTCGTCTACTGGGAGACGAATCGCTATCTCTCGCGCGTCGTCGACGCGATCGTCGAGCAGCGCGCGCTTTATCTCGGCTCGGTCGATCGCGCGCATCTTCCCGAAGCGATGGAATCGACCGGCGCGCTCGATCTTCGCGGCGTGATGTCGCTTGGGCTCTTCGCTTCCGACGGCCGCTACATCGACGGCAACATCGCGCGATTGCCGGCCGATCTTCCGATCGACGGCGAGATCCGCGCGCTGCCGCAAGGGCTCGAACGCCGCGCACGCGCCGAGCGCGTGCCCGCGCGAGGACTCGCGATGCGCCTCGCGAGCGGCGAGGTGCTCGTCGTCGCACGCGACACGAGCGTCATCGACGAAGTCGGCACGATCATCCGCCACGCGCTGCTGTGGGGCCTTTCGCTGACCGTGATCCCGGGCCTGCTCGGCGGCTTCCTCTTGAGCCGCGGTCCGCTGAGGCGCGTGCGCGAGATCGAGTCGGCGGTCGAGCCGATCGCGCGCGGCGATCTTGGTCGCCGGCTGCCGGTCTCACCGCGCGGCGACGAGGTCGATCTGCTCGCGGCGATCGTGAACCGCATGCTCGGCGAGATCGAACGTCTGATCGGCGAGGTCAAGGGCGTCTGCGACAGCATCGCGCACGATCTGCGCACGCCGCTGACGCGGCTGCGCGCGCAGCTGCACCGCTTGCAGCAGAGTGGCAGCGACGAGGAAGCGGGTCCGACGCTCGAACGCTGCATCGTCGACGTCGATGCGTTGCTGGATCGCTTCCGCGCACTCCTGCGTATCTCCGAGCTCGAGGACCTGCGCCGCCGGAGTGGCTTCGGCGATGTCGATCTCGGCGCAATCCTCGGCGAGGTGCACGAGCTCTACGCGCCGCTCGCCGAAGACGGCGGCATCCGCTTCGATCTCGATGTTCCGTCGGGCGGCATCGTGCACGGCGATCCGCATCTCCTGTTCGAGGCGTTCAGCAATCTCGTCGCGAACGCGATCAAGTTCACGCCGGACGGCGGACGCGTGTCGCTTGCCGCATCGGCGCGTTCCGAAGGCTGGTGCGTCGAGATCGTCGACAGCGGCCCCGGCATTCCGAGCGTCGAGCGCGACGCCGTGCTACAACGTTTCTATCGCGGCGAGTGCGGACGCGATCCCGGCGTCGAGGGATACGGCCTCGGCCTCAGCATCGTCTCGGCGATCGTGCGGCTGCACGGATTCCGGCTGCGCTTCGAGGACAATCGCGGCGGCGGCACGCACGTCGTCGTCGAATGCTGGATCGACGCGATCGCACCGTCGCGCTGATGACGGCTGCGGATACTTCCTCGTCATTCCGGCGAAAGCCGGAATCCATTTTGATTTTGGCGCAAGAGCAAAAATGGATTCCGGCTTTCGCCGGAATGACGAAGTAGAGGAGGTTCGCAAGGTTCGCGGGCGCCTGCGCCGCGTCGAGGCGACGCATTCGGCCGGCGAACCGAAGCGATCCGTCCCAAATGAAATTTTCTTCATGTTGCGGCTATTGGCTTGATCCGCCGCGGCACTTACCTTGTCCGGCTGCACCGTTTTCGACCGGATTCGCGCAATGAACGGGATCGTCCGCCTCGCGCTGGACCGCCCCTACACGTTCGTCGTCCTCGCGCTCCTGATCCTCATCGTCGGACCGCTCGCGGCGCTGCGCACGCCGACCGACATCTTTCCGGACATCCGCATTCCGGTCATCGCGGCCGCGTTCACGTATACGGGCCTGCCGCCGGACGAGATGGCGGGACGCATCACGACGCTGTACGAGCGCGTGCTGACGACGACCGTCAACGACATCGAGCACATCGAGGCGAACTCGTACCGCGGATTCGGCATCGTCAAGATCTTCTTCCAGCCCGGCGTCGACGTCGCGACCGCGAACGCGCAGGTGACGGCCGTCTCGCAGACCGTCCTGAAGCAGATGCCGCCCGGCACGACGGCGCCCTTGATCCTGAATTACAACGCGGCGACCGTGCCGATCCTCCAGCTCGCGCTCTCGGGCGACGGGCTCTCCGAGCAGAACCTCGCCGACCTCGGCCTCAACGTCGTGCGCACGCGCCTCGTCACGGTGCAGGGTGCGGCGATTCCGTATCCCTTCGGCGGCAAATCGCGCCAGGTGCAGATCGACATCGATCCCGGAGCGCTCGCCGCGCGCGGGCTTTCCGGGCAGGACATCGCGAACGCGCTCGCCGCGCAGAATCTCATCACGCCGGTCGGAACGCAGAAGATCGGCGAGTTCGAGTACACGCTCGAGCTCAACAACGCGCCGAGCGCGATCGACGATCTCGGCGACCTGCCGATCAAGTCGGTCAACGGCGCGATGGTCTACATCCGCGATGTCGCGACCGTGCGCGACGGCAACGCGCCGCAGACGAACATCGTGCACGTCAACGGCGCGCGCTCGGTGCTGATGTCGATCCTGAAGAACGGCGCGACCTCGACGCTCGAGATCGTCGACGGCGTCAAGAAGAAGCTCGACGAGATCCGGCCGACGCTGCCCGACAACCTCAAGGTGTCGCCGGTCAACGACCAGTCGCTGTTCGTGCGCGCGGCGATCAAGGGCGTCGCGTTCGAAGGCGTCATCGCGGCGGCGCTGACGAGCCTCATGATCCTCCTCTTCCTCGGCAGCTGGCGCTCGACGGTCATCATCGCGATCTCGATTCCGCTCTCGGTGCTGGGCGCGATCGCGCTCTTGTCGCTCTTCGGCGAGACGCTCAACATCATGACGCTCGGCGGCCTCGCGCTCGCGGTCGGCATCCTCGTCGACGACGCGACCGTCACGATCGAGAACATCAACTGGCATCTCGAGCAGGGCAAGGACGTGCGCACCGCGATCCTCGACGGTGCCGCGCAGATCGTGACGCCGGCGTTCGTCTCGCTGCTCTGCATCTGCATCGTGTTCGTGCCGATGTTCTTCCTCGAGGGCGTCGCGCGCTTCCTGTTCGTGCCGATGGCCGAAGCCGTCATCTTCGCGATGGTCTGCTCGTTCGTGCTCTCGCGCACGCTCGTGCCGACGATGGCGAACCACATGCTGCATCCGCACGTGCACGAAGCGGAGCGGCCGCCGTCGCGGAATCCGCTCGTCAATTTCCAGCGCCGCTTCGAAGCGTGGTTCTCGCGCGTGCGCGACGGCTACCACGGCGTGCTGGCACTCGCCGTCGCGCACCGCCGCACGTTCGTCGTCGGCTTCCTCGGCGTCGTGCTGCTCTCGTTCGCGCTGGTGCCGTTCCTCGGCCGCAATTTCTTCCCGTCCGTCGACGGCGGCCAGATCCTGATGCACGCGCGCACGCCGGTCGGCACGCGCGTCGAGGAGACCGCGAACCGCTTCGCCGACATCGAGAAGGCGATCCGCGAAGTCATTCCGCCCGGCGAGATCGACGTCATGGCCGACAACATCGGCATCGGCATCAGCAGCATCAATTTCACGTACAACAACACGGGCCTCGTCGGCGAACAGGACGGCGACATCCAGATCGCGCTGAAGGAAGGCCACGCGCCGACGTCGGGGTACGTCAGGAAACTTCGCGAGGAACTGCCGCGTCGCTTCCCCGGCGTCGTGTTCTCGTTCCCGCCGGCCGACATCGTGAGCCAGATCCTCAATTTCGGCGCGCCGGCGCCGATCGACATCCAGATCCGCGGCGCGAAGCTCGACGCCGGCTTCGACTACGCGAACCGCCTTCTGCCGAAGATCCGCGCGATCCCCGGCGTCGTCGACGCGCGCATCCAGCAGTCGCGCGCCTCGCCGGCGTTCAACGTCGACGTCGATCGCACGCGCGCGCAGGAAGTCGGCCTGACGCCGCGCGACGTCACGAACTCGATGGTCGTGAATCTCGCCGGTTCGTCGCAGGTCGCGCCGACGTTCTGGCTGAATCCCGAGAACGGCGTCTCGTATCCGATCGTCATGCAGACGCCGCAATACCGGCTCGATTCGCTCGCGGCGCTCGCGAACATGCCGATCAGCGGCAGCGGCGGCGCGACGCAGGTGCTCGGCGGCATCGCCGACTTCACGCGCTCGAGCGGCAACGCGGTCGTGAGCCAGTACGACATCCAGCCGATGGTGCAGATCAACGCCGCCGCGCAGGATCGCGATCTCGGCGCCGTCGCTGCAGACGTCCGCAAGGCGATCGCAGACACCGCGAAGGATTTGCCGAAAGGCACGACCGTCGCGCTTTTGGGACAGGTGCGCACGATGGAGAACTCGTTCTCGGGCCTTCTCTTCGGCCTCATCGGCGCGATCGTGCTGATCTATCTCCTGATCGTCGTCAACTTCCAGTCGTGGGCCGATCCGTTCGTCATCATCACGGCGCTGCCGGCCGCGCTCGCCGGCATCGTCTGGATGCTGTTCGCGACGTACACGCCGCTCTCGGTGCCGGCGCTGACCGGCGCGATCATGTGCATGGGCGTCGCGACCGCGAACTCGGTGCTCGTCGTATCGTTCGCGCGCGAGAAGCTCGACGAGCTCGGCGATGCGTCGAAGGCCGCGATCGAAGCCGGCTTCGTGCGCTTCCGTCCGGTGCTGATGACCGCACTCGCGATGATCATCGGCATGACGCCGATGGCGCTCGGCCTCGGCGAAGGCGGCGAGCAGAACGCGCCGCTCGGACGCGCGGTCATCGGCGGCCTCGTGTTCGCGACGATCGCGACGCTCGTCTTCGTGCCGGTCGTCTTCAGCATCGTGCATCGCCGGCACGGCACGAAAGCCGCGCCGGGCCCTGTCGGAGAATTCCAGCATGCCGTCTGATCGCTCCCCTTCCGTTCCCCGGCGAGGCCTGCGGATCGCAGGCGTCGTCGCCGCGATCGCCGCGATCGCGATCGTCGCGACCGGGCTCGTCACGCGCGCATCCGGCAACGCGCGCCTTCGCGACTGGACCGAGGCGCAGTCGAAGCCGACCGTTGCGATCGTCGCGCCGACGGCGTCGACCGATCGCGGCACGCTCGATCTTCCGGGCCGGCTAGAAGCGTATTCGCGCGCGCCGATCTATGCGCGCGTCAGTGGTTATCTCAAGAGCTGGTCGGCCGACATCGGCGCGAAAGTGAAGGCGGGCGAGGTGCTCGCCGAGATCGAAGCGCCCGATCTCGATCAGCAATATCTTCAGACGAAAGCGAACCTTGCGACGGCCGAGGCGAACGCCGCGCTCGCCGCGACGACCGCGAAACGCTGGCAGGAATTGCTGAAAACCGGCGCGGTCTCGAAGCAGGACGTCGACGAGAAGAACGGCGATCTTGCGGCGAAGCGCGCGATCGTCAATGCGTCGAAGGCCGATCTCGAGCGCTTGCAGGCGCTGAAGAACTTCACGCGCATCGTCGCGCCGTTCGACGGCGTCGTGACCGC